>JAZKEL010000061.1:0-6466 GCA_040387075.1 Pseudomonadota bacterium | reverse complement strand
GAGCCTGCTCGATACCCTGCTCAATGATGGCGTAGTGCTGGACAGCATGACCGCCGACAGCCGCAAGGTGGCGGGCGGGAGCCTGTTCCTGGCATACCCCGGCGAGAAAAGCGACGGCCGCGATTTCATTGCGCAAGCCATTTCCCAAGGAGCCGCCGCCGTGATCTGGGAGCAGCAAGGCTACGCCTGGAACCCGCAATGGGACCTGCCTAATTTATCGGTAAACGATCTAAAGCGACAGGCGGGCTATATCGCCGACGGTTTTTACAGCCGTCCGTCCAGCCATCTATGGATGATCGGCGTCACCGGCACCAACGGCAAGACTTCATGCAGCCACTGGCTGGCGCAGGCGTTTGATGCAGTCGGCCGCAAGAGTGCGGTAGTCGGCACGCTGGGCAATGGATTTGTCAACATTTCACAACATGCGCTTTCCACCGCCATCAATACCACGCCTGACCCCATCATACTGCACGGCATGCTGGCGGATTACCTGAGTCGCGGTGCCAAAACGGTGGCGATGGAAGTGTCGTCGCACGGCCTGGAGCAGGGCCGTGTCAACGGTGTGCATTTCGACGTGGCGGTATTCACCAACCTCACGCGCGACCACTTGGACTACCACGGCGACATGGCATCGTACGCTGCGGCCAAGCGCAAGCTGTTCGACTGGGATGGCCTGAGCTGTGCCGTCCTGAACATAGACGATGCCTTCGGCGGACAGCTCGCACAGGAGCTGAAGGAACAGGGCCAGGATGTGCTGACCTATGGCCTGGATGCCGGCGAGGTCAATGGCCGTGCGTTGCGATTCAGTGCGCAGGGCATGACGATGCACGTCACTACACCCTACGGCGATGCCGAGGTAAGCGCACCGGTGTTCGGCCGTTTCAATGCCTATAACCTGCTGGCGGTGCTGGCCAGCCTGCTGGCTTCGGATGTGCCGCTGGCGGATGCCGTGGCTGCATTAGCCGGCCTCAAGCCTGTACCTGGCCGTATGCAGACCTACGGCGGCAATAAAACCCCCCTCGTTGTGGTCGATTATGCCCACACTCCCGACGCGCTGGAGAACGTGCTGGCCAGCCTGAAGGAGCAGCATCCCGCCCGCCTGGTGTGCGTGTTCGGTTGCGGCGGCGACCGCGATGCAGGCAAGCGCCCACTCATGGGCGAAGTTGCCTCACGGCTTGCGGATTTCACTATCGTCACTTCCGATAATCCGCGTTCGGAACAGGCCGCGGTCATCATCGAGGCCATCACGGCGGGTATCGATGACCCGGCTAAATATACCGTGGAAGCCGACCGTGCCAGCGCGATCCGGCAGGCTATCGCTTTGGCGCAGCCGCAGGATATCGTCCTGGTGGCCGGCAAAGGCCATGAGGATTACCAGGAGATCAACGGGGTGAAAACGCCGTTCAGCGACGGGCAAGTGGTGCAACAAGCCTTGCAGGAGTACGCAGCATGATGCAACTTTCCGAAGCGGCGCAAGCGACGATGGGCCAGGTATTGGGCGAAGACATCTTCTTTACCAGTGTCGGCACGGACAGCCGCAATATCGCGCCGGAACAACTGTTCGTCGCGCTGCACGGTGAGAATTTCGACGGCCATGCCTATGTTCGCCAGGCGCAGGAAAAAGGTGCCGCTGCAGCGCTCATCTCCACACAGCAGGGCAATATCAGCCCGGCGCTGTTGGTCAAGGATACGCGCCTGGCCCTCGGTAGCCTGGCCGGATACTGGCGCGCGAAATTCGATATCCCGCTGGCGGCCATCACCGGCAGCAACGGCAAGACCACGGTAAAAGAGATGCTGTCTTGCATCCTGCGTGCTGCGGCTGGCAGTGACGAAGCGGTACTGGCCACCCAAGGTAACCTCAATAACGATATTGGCCTGCCGCTGACTTTGCTCAAGCTGCGTGCATGGCACCGCTATGCCGTGACGGAGATGGGCATGAACCACGCCGGCGAGATCCGCTACCTGACACGCCTTGGCCGACCCACGGTAGCGCTGGTCAACAACGCTACCACCGCCCACATAGGCGGCCTGGGAACGGTGGAAGATATCGCCAACGCCAAGGGCGAAATATTCGAAGGATTGGCAGAAGACGGTGTAGCCATCATCAATGCCGATGATGCATTTGCACCTTTATGGAAAACGCTGGCAGCGGGCAAGCAGGTCATTACGTTTGGCCTGGCCAACCCTTCCGACGTGACGGCCACCTACCGATTGCATGCTGATGGCAGCGATGTGCAGATGAATTCTCCACAAGGCGATGTCGATTGCAATGTGGAATTCAGGCTGCCGGTACCAGGTCTGCATAACGTGCGCAACGCCCTGGCGGCATCGGCAGCGGCACTGGCCATGGGCGTGGACAAGCTGGACATCGCCAAGGGCTTGGCTAGCTTCGGCGGCGTCAACGGCCGCCTGCAGCAGAAGGCCGGCCTCCACGGCGCGCTGGTCATCGACGATACCTACAACGCCAATCCTGCCTCCATGAAAGCCGCCATCGATGTGCTCGCTGCACAGCCCGGCACCAGGATCATGGTGATGGGCGACATGGGCGAATTGGGCGACGACGCCCCGGCCATGCATGCAGAGATAGGCCGCTATGCACGGCAGGCTGGCCTGAGCGGGTTTTATGCGCTGGGCGAGTTGAGCCGCCAGGCAGCCGAGGCATTCGGCGCAGGCGCGCAACAGGCCGATTCGCCCGAAGCCGTTTTCGAGGCAATCAACAGTCAACTCGGCCAGGGCACGGTCGTCCTGGTAAAAGGCTCGCGGTTCATGCGCATGGAGCGCGTCGTCAACCTGATCACTACAACAACACAAGAGAACGAGGGGAGCCACTAAATGCTACTGGAGCTCGCACAATGGCTATCGCACGACTTGCGTGCCTTTAACGTATTCAACTACATCACCTTGCGTGCCGTGCTGGCCACCATGACTTCGCTGACCATCTCGTTCATCGTCGGGCCGGTGCTGATCCGTAAGCTGACGCAATACAAGGTCGGCCAGTCGGTGCGCGACGACGGCCCGCAAACGCACCTGGTCAAGGCCGGTACGCCGACCATGGGCGGTGCGCTGATCCTGGTCTCTATCGCCATATCGACATTGCTGTGGGCGGACCTGTCCAATCGTTTCGTATGGGTAGTGCTATTCACCACGCTGGGCTTCGGCATCATCGGCTGGGTCGATGACTGGCGCAAAGTGGTCTACCGCAACCCAAAAGGGCTATCGGCTAAAGAGAAGTATTTCTGGCAATCGTTGATCGGCTTCGGCGTCGCCATCTATCTATTCATGACAGCGACGTCTCCAGCGGAAACTACCCTAGTAGTGCCGTTCTTCAAGCACCTGATCTGGCCGATGGGCGCCGTCAGCTTCATCGTACTGACCTACCTGGTCGTGGTCGGCACCAGCAATGCCGTCAACCTGACCGACGGCCTGGACGGCCTGGCCATCATGCCGACCGTCATGGTGGCTGCAGCCCTGGCGATTTTTGCTTATGCCACCGGCCACCTGTATTTCTCCAAATACCTGGGTATTCCCTACGTGCCGGGTGCCGGCGAACTGACCGTGTTCTGCGCCGCCATCGGCGGTGCAGGGCTGGGCTTCCTGTGGTTCAACGCCTATCCCGCCGAAGTGTTCATGGGCGACGTCGGCGCGCTGGCATTGGGTGCTGCCCTAGGCACCGTGGCCGTGATCGTGCGCCAGGAGATCGTGCTATTCATCATGGGCGGCGTGTTCGTGATCGAGACTTTGTCCGTGGCCACCCAGGTCAGCTACTTCAAGTACACCAAATATAAGTCCGGCACCGGCAAGCGCATCTTCCTGATGGCGCCGCTGCATCACCATTACGAACAGAAGGGCTGGAAAGAAACGCAGGTCGTGGTCCGTTTCTGGATCATCACCATGATGCTGGTATTAGTTGGATTGGCTTCACTGAAGATACGATGAAACTTGAATTAAATGACAAACGGGTGTTAGTGCTGGGGCTGGGTGATACCGGGCTTTCCGCATTGCGCTGGCTGAAACGCCAGGGTGCCCTGCTGTCTGTGGCGGATACGCGTACGGCGCCTGCCAATGCCGAGCTCATCAAATCCGAAATGCCGGAACTGAATATCTATCTTGCTCGATTTGATAACGCTGGATTCGATGACGCGGCTTTTGCTGAAGCGCAACTCATCGTCATCAGCCCCGGTGTACCGCTGGCGGAGCCGCAGGTGCAAGCGGCGATCAGTCGCGGCATCCCGGTGATAGGCGATGTCGAGCTATTCGCACAGTACCGGCCGGCGTCTGCCAAGCTGATCGCCATCACCGGCGCCAACGGCAAGAGCACCGTGACCACGCTGGTGGGCGAGATGTGCAAAGCGGCCGGGCTTAATACCGTCGTGGCCGGTAATATCGGCCTGCCCGTACTCGATACGCTGATGAATGATGAGGCACCTGACGTCTATGTGCTGGAACTCTCGAGCTTCCAGCTTGAGACCACCAGTTCGCTGAATGCGGACGTCGCGACTGTATTGAACCTGTCCGAAGACCACCTTGACCGTTATGACGGGATGCCGGGATATGCGGCTGCCAAGGCCAGGATATTCATTGGTGCCAGTGCGCAGGTGCTTAATCGCCAGGATGGCTGGAGTCTGGGCATGGCCAAACAGAGCAGCGTGCATTCGACATTCGGTATCGATACACCCGAGCTGCCTGATGACTTCGGGTTGCAACAGGAAAACGACGAGACCTGGCTAGTGCATGGCAGCAATAAGCTTGTGAACACCAGCGAACTGCACATCGCCGGCCAACACAACGCCAGCAATGCATTGGCTGCATTGGCGCTGTGCAGCGCCATCGGCCTGGAAACCGCGCCGATGCTGAATGCCCTGCGTGACTTCAAAGGCCTGCCGCACCGTGTGCAATGGGTGGCAGAAGTATTGGGAGTCGCGTTCTACGATGATTCCAAAGGCACCAATGTCGGCGCTACGTGCGCCGCGCTGGCCGGTTTGTTCGGTACTGCCGTCGGGCAAAAAGCCGTGCTGATCGCCGGCGGCGACGGCAAGGGCCAGGATTTCTCGCCGCTTGCAGGCCCTGTTAAAGAGAATGCCCGTGCTGTGGTATTGATCGGCAGGGATGCGCCGCAGATCGCGGCTGTACTCGGTGATACCGATATTCCGCTCATCATGTCTTCCGCCCAGCCCGGCGATGCCGTGTTGTTGTCGCCGGCATGCGCCAGCTTCGATATGTTCCGCAACTACGAACACCGCGCCGACGTGTTCGTCGATGCCGTCAACCGCCTGGTGTCCCGTGCAGTAAGGGGGATTGCATGATGTATATGCTCAGCAACCGCGACCGAGTTACTTCTTCCACCTACGACCAGGGTTTGGTGTGGGTGACGCTGATCCTGCTGGGCATCGGACTGGTCATGGTGTATTCCGCATCGATTGCGCTGGCGGAGGCCGACAAGGCCACCGGCCACCAGACTACCTATTTCCTGGTGCGGCAGGCGGTCTACCTGGTCATCAGCCTGGTCGCCGGTTTCGTCGCGTTCCAGGTGCCGACCGAGGTATGGCAGAAGATGGCGCCTTACCTGTTCCTGGCCGGCATGCTGCTGCTGGTGCTGGTGCTCATCCCCGGCATCGGCCGCAACGTCAACGGTAGCCGGCGCTGGCTGTCGTTATTCGTCATCAATGTACAGCCATCGGAATTCATGAAGCTATTTGCCGCGATCTATGTGGCCGATTACACCATCCGCAAAGCCGCGCTGATGGATAGCTTCACGCGCGGTTTCCTGCCTATGCTGGGCGTCATGCTGCTGGTCGGCGGCCTGCTGCTGCGTGAGCCGGATTTCGGCGCATTCGCCGTGGTGGCCGCCATCTCCATCTCCATCCTTTGGCTGGGCGGCATCAACGGCCGCATCTTCGCTGGGCTGCTGGCATTGCTGGTGGTCGGCTTCGTGCTGCTGATCTGGAGTTCGCCATACCGCCTGCAACGCATCATCGGTTTCATGGATCCCTGGGCTGATCCGTTCGGCAAGGGATACCAGTTGTCGCACGCGCTTATCGCCTTCGGCCGCGGCGAATGGTTCGGCGTCGGTCTGGGCGCCAGTGTGGAGAAGCTGCTATACCTGCCGGAAGCGCATACCGACTTCCTGCTGGCGGTGATTGCTGAAGAGCTTGGATTCGTGGGGGTGTTCGTGGTGATCGCGCTATTTGCCTGGGTAGTACTGCGGGCTTTCGGCATCGCCAAGGAAGCCATTGCCAACGAACGTTACTTCTCTGCGCTGCTGGCGCAGGGCATCGGCGTATGGATCGGCGTGCAGGGCATCATCAACATGGGCGTGAACATGGGCATCCTGCCGACCAAGGGACTGACCCTGCCGCTACTGTCGTTCGGCGGCAGCGGCATATTGGCGAATTGCATCGCGCTGGCTGTTGTGTTGCGGATTGATTGGGAAAATCGTCGGCTGCAAAAGGGACTGCCAGCATGAAGC
>JAZKEL010000060.1:0-3464 GCA_040387075.1 Pseudomonadota bacterium | reverse complement strand
GGTTTTAAAGCGCGCGTGCTGTCCGTGCTCCTGATCCTGCAGGTGGCCTTCCTGTTGTTCCTGCTGGGCAGCTCCAATCCCTTCGAGCGTATCCTGCCAGCCGCAGTCGCTGGGCGCGACCTCAATCCCCTGCTGCAGGATCCGGTGATGGTGATCCATCCGCCCATGCTGTACATGGGCTATGTCGGGTTTGCCGTGTCGTTCGCATTCGCCGTGGCTGCCTTGCTGGAAGGCAAGCTGGACCCGGTATGGGCGCGCTGGACAAGGCCTTGGGCCAATGCCGCGTGGTCGTTCCTCACTATCGGCATCATGCTCGGCAGCTGGTGGGCGTACACTGAACTGGGTTGGGGCGGCTGGTGGTTCTGGGATCCGGTGGAGAATGCTTCGCTGATGCCCTGGCTGGCTGGCGCAGCGCTGATCCACTCGCTGGCCGTGACCGATAAGCGCGATGCGCTCAAAAGCTGGACGGTATTGCTGTCCATCATCGCCTTCGCGCTGTCGTTGCTGGGTACGTTCCTGGTGCGTTCCGGCGTGTTGACCTCCGTGCATGCTTTCGCCACCGACCCAAAACGCGGCATCATGATCCTCGCGCTCGAGAGCTCTTGCGACGAGACCGCCCTCGCGCTACTCACCATCGTCATCGGCTCCTCGTTCGTGCTGTATGCGATGAAGACCAAGAAAGTAGGCCTGGGCGGGCGCTTCTCGCTGGTGTCCCGCGAAACCCTGTTGCTCATCAATAATGTGCTGATGGTCACCGCCTTGTTTACCGTCATGTTGGGGACCTTGTACCCGCTGTTTGCCGAAGTCATCACCGGCCGCAAGATGTCGGTGGGCCCTCCCTATTTTGAAGCGGTATTCGCCCCCTTGCTATTGCCTGCCATCTGGGTCATGTCGGTGGCACCGGTCAGTCAGTGGAAACAGATGAGTTTTGCCGAAACGCTGAAGCACGTGCGTATCCCCTTTGTGCTGGCCATTCTCACTTCCATCGCCATTGCCGTATTCGGCGGTGCCAAGGCCAGCCCGTGGTCATTCGTCGGCTGCGCCGCGGCGGCCATGCTCGCCATTGCCACCGTGCGCCATGCCTTGCACCAACTTGCCAAGCTCAAGGCCAACGGCGCTTCTCGTGCTCTGTTCGACCGGGCAAGGATGCTGGGCCTGACCTACTGGGCCATGATTGTCGCCCATATCGGCGTGGCCATGTTCGTGGCCGGCGTCACGCTGGTTAAGACCTATGAACTGGAAAAAGACCTGGTGATGAAGCCGGGCCAGACGGAAAAGATCAGCGACTGGAGCGTGACCTTCATCGGTGTCGATAATTCCAAAGGCGCGAACTACCAGGGCGCGCAGGGCGTATTCGAATTGACTCGCGGGAAGGGCACCACCATTTACCTGCTGGAGCCGGAGAAGCGCCAGTATGTGAGCTCCGGCCAGGTAATGACGGAAGCAGCCATCTACTACAGCCTGCTGGGCGATATCTACGTGTCGCTGGGCGAACCTGACGCAGAAGGCGGCGGACAGGCATGGGGCGTGCGTATCTACTACAAACCGTTTATCGCCTCGATATGGATAGGCTGCAGCTTCATGGCGCTGGGCGGCATCATGACCCTGTTTGACCGTCGTTATCGCAGCAAGAAACCCTTGGCTGATAAGCCAACGACAGACAAGCTACCCATAGAAAAATCAACAGACAAACCAGCAGGCAAGGTGGCGGCATGAATTTCAAATGGCTGCGCATTGCCCTGCCGATTGTCGTGCTGGTAGCGCTGGGAATCGTCCTGGCGAAAGGCCTGCAGTACGATCCTCGCGCCTTGCCTTCTGCCAAGATCAATAAACCTGTGCCGAAATTTGCGCTGCCTGAATTGGGCGCGCAGGATGATGGGCAGGTAAAGTTCACGCCGGAATCCATGCGCGGCAAGGTGTGGGTATTGAATGTATTCGCTTCCTGGTGCACGGCCTGCCTGACCGAGCATGCCACGCTCATCAAGCTGGCAAGTACCCACAATGTCAGCCTGGTCGGCCTGGCGTATAAGGATGCGCCGGTGGATACGCAGCAATGGCTGCAGGAACACGGCAATCCCTACAGCCTTGTCGCGCTGGATGTGGACGGCAACGTCGGCATCGATTTCGGCGTCTACGGCGTACCGGAAACCTATGTCATCGATGGCGAAGGTATCATCCGTTATCGCCATGTAGGGGCCTTGAACGAAGATTTTTACGAAGCGCATGTAGTGCCGGTGATGATGGCCGCAGATGCTGCGCCAGCGCAAAGTTCTAATGCCGCCCTCAGCCAGAAAAACCAGGCAGCCGCTGTCGCCAGTGATGCACGCACCATGTTCGGTCTTGAAAAATCCGGCAGCAAGAAACTGACGGCAACGGAGATGGATGCCCGCATACGCACACTCGCCGCCGAGTTGCGCTGCCTGGTGTGCCAGAACCAGACCATCGCCGATTCAACCGCTGCCTTGGCCGTGGATCTGAAACGGCAGATCAGCGAACAGATCAGCGCCGGCAAGACCGACGATGAAATAAAGGACTACATGCTGGAGCGTTACGGTGAATTCGTGCTGTACGACCCGCCGTTCAACGCCAAGAATGCCGCGCTGTGGAGCTTGCCATTCCTATTGATGCTGATCGCCTTCGGCGTGGCATGGCGTACGTACAAGGCGAACCAAAAAGCAGGCGAGGTAAAAGGCGGCGGCAGCGCACCGCGCGCCTTATCCAGCAAGCGCCTGAAAGAACTGGAAAGCCAGTACCGGAATAGCGGGGAAGGTTGATGCAGGAGTGAGGTTAATATTGGTGGATAACGCTAACGCTCATCCACCCTACATTGTGTGTCGTAGAGTTTAGGTAGGGCGGATGAGCGTTAGCGTTATCCGCCATTCCACAACAACAGCAATCATTTCAACTCTGACAAACTATCGCCATGCCTGAATACCGTCGCAACCGCGTGCCCGGCGGCACCTACTTTTTTACCGTCAACCTGTTCCAACGTGATTCCCGGCTGCTGCTTGATAACATCGACAACCTGCGTGAATCAATCCGCACGATACGCACCAAAAAACCGTTCCATATCGATGGCTGGGTAGTCCTGCCGGACCACATGCATTGCATCTGGACCCTGCCTGACGGTGATGCAGATTACCCATCACGCTGGAAAGCGATCAAAACCGCATTTGCAAGATCCATCCCTAAAACAGAAGGACGCTCCACCATACAGCTTGCCAGGGGCGAGCGCGCTATCTGGCAACGACGGTATTGGGAGCACACGATACGCAACGAGGCAGACTACGCCGCCCATATGGATTACCTGCACATCAATCCACTGAAGCATGGCCTGGTTAAAGCTGTTGCGGATTGGCCGTATTCATCGTTTCACCGCCTGGTTGAAGCGGGGATTTATCCTAAAGATTGGGCGGGTGAAGGTGAGATCGAAATTGAAGTAGGGGAACGATTGCCAAGAATTT
>JAZKEL010000059.1:0-2849 GCA_040387075.1 Pseudomonadota bacterium | reverse complement strand
TATTGCGGCGGATGCTCTCCCCTGTCCATGCCAGGTGGTACCACACCAGCAGGTCGGACATATATTGCCCGGAGAGGTAATTCGAGGCGGTTGAGCCCTCTTCCTGCAGAGCCTGGTAAATGTGATGGAGGCGCTGGTATTGCACGAACGGCTCCAGCATTTTCTCGTGATGGCTTTTAAAGCAACTGTCGACGATCAGGCAACGCTCGCTTTTAGAGAGGTACTCTAAACTCTCCTTGCCGAGCATCGCTAACAGCGGGTCGCGGATATGGCCTGATTCGAACTGCTGTACATAGTCTTCGAGCTGGTCCAGCAGGATAGGCACGAAATTGAAAGTGACACGTGCCTTCGGGATGGCTTCCAGGTGGTACGCCATGTCCGTGTAGTCCTTGATCGCGTGCAGGTAGGTCCACGGCAGCACATACTCCCCCGTCAGGGTATCCCGGTAATCGGGCTGGTGCATGTGCCAGTAAAGATTGAGGTAAAGCTTGCGGCGCGCCTGCGTCATAGGTAACCCTTGATAATTAAGACAGTAAAGCCTGCCACCGTTAAGTAAGTATAGTAAGTGCCGGATAACGCGCACTCGTCTACTTCATTATCGTGTCGAGATTATCGCGCTGAGTGCAGCCCCTGCCCTAACATATCCGGTGTCACTAACGTAATACCGTTTTCCGACACGTAAAACCGTTTCTTGTCCTGCTCTGGGTTTACCCCGATCTCCATGCCATCCGGGATACGCGTGCCTTTATCGACCACGACTCGCTTCAATGTGACGTAGCGGCCGATATCCACTTTGGGCAATATTACCGAGTCCTCGATATGGCTGTAACTATTCACCCTGACATCTGAAAACAAAACTGACTGGACAACTTTTGCACCACTGATGATACATCCGCCCGAAACCAGTGAATCTGTCGCCATGCCGCAACGGTCTTCGTTATCGAATACAAACTTGGCCGGTGGCAGCTGTTCCTGGTAGGTCCAGATAGGCCACTGCCTATCGTATAGATTCAATTCGGGAACGACTTTCGTCAGTTCCATGTTGGCTTCCCAATAAGCATCAACCGTACCAACGTCACGCCAATAATAGTTGCCGTCGGTGGCCCCAACGCAGCTATCGGTAAAGCGATGTGCGTATACGCGGTATTTCTTGATCAGGTAGGGAATGATGTCATGGCCGAAATCGTGGCTGGAATTATGCATGTCCGCATCGCGTATCAGTTGCTCGTACAAAAATGCAGCGTTGAATACGTAAATGCCCATGCTGGCGAGTATCTGGTCGGGTTTGTCAGGCAATCCAGGCGCATTATCCGGCTTTTCGTCAAAGGCGATCACGCGGTCGCCTTCGTCCACGCCCATCACGCCGAACGCCTTGGATTCCGAAATGGGCACATTGACGCATGCCACCGTCATGTCGGCTTTGTTACGCACATGCGACGCCAACATTTGCCCGTAATCCATTTTGTAGATATGGTCGCCGGCAAGGATCAGGACGTATTCGGCACCTGTGGTGCGCAATATGTCCAGATTCTGGAATACCGCATCCGCAGTGCCTTTGTACCATTCCTCCTGTATGCGCTGCTGGGCCGGCAGCAGGTCGACGAATTCATTGAATTCACCGCGCAAAAAGCCCCAGCCACGCTGGATATGCTGCATCAGGCTGTGCGATTTATATTGCGTCACCACGCCGATACGGCGAACGCCTGAATTCATGCAATTGGATAAGGGGAAATCGATAATGCGGAACTTGCCGCCGAAGGGCACTGCCGGCTTGGCACGCCAGTCCGTCAGGTTTTTCAGGCGGCTGCCTTTACCACCGGCCAGGATCAAAGCGACTGTATTTTTGGTGAGCGCGCTGATAAAACGAGTTGAGTGTGGTTCTTGTTGCATGGAGCGCTCCTGATTAAAGTTGATTTTTAAGGATAAAATCAGCTTTAAGGTTATCTTGTAATACTTTGTTACATCTTCATTATAGGCAGGATGCAGCCTATTATCTAGTCGCATTTATCCTACAAAAACAAACTCACCGGGCAACGGATCGAATTAATTGAAATTCCCGGGCTATCCGCATTTAACAGTGCATCTGGAACTGGCTTTGTATTAGTATTTAGGACTGAAAATTAATAGTAAGGGTATAGCTCTAAATGCTGTTCGCAAATATACTGGCTAGATATCCCCATAGATACGGAATTAACCTCCCGTTTAATTATTTTGCAACTATGCGCAACCATCATTGAAAGCAGTTCGTTTAGCAAACTGCCTGACAACAACCTATTCAAATCCCGAAAATCACTTAAATAAAAAACATGACCAATCCAATTAAATCCGCCACCTGGCAGCAACTCAGCGCGCACTATCAAGAAATATCCCCTTTATTAATGCGCGATTTATTCGCAGAGGATAGCCAACGTTTTGAGAAGTTTTCGCTCTCTTTCGATGACATGCTGCTGGACTACTCCAAGAACAGGGTGACAGAAGACACCATGCAACTGCTGTTTCAACTGGCACGCGATGCCGAGGTTGAGCAGTGGCGGGATAAGATGTTTGTCGGCGAAAAGATCAACTTCACTGAAAATCGCGCCGTGCTGCATACCGCGTTGCGTAACCGCAGCAACTATCCGGTGCTTGTAGATGGCAAGGACGTAATGCCGGATGTGAACCGCGTGCTGGAGCAGATGCGCGTATTCACCGATCAAGTACGGTCCGGTGAGTGGACAGGCTATACAGGCGAGCGCATCACCAATATCGTGAATATCGGCATCGGCGGCTCCGACCTCGGCCCGGTCATGGCATGCACGGCTTTGAAGCCATATGCCAGCGGCGACCTGGACGTGCATTTCGTTTCCAAT
>JAZKEL010000058.1:0-1829 GCA_040387075.1 Pseudomonadota bacterium | reverse complement strand
CCCCGTAGATGCGGGTCGCCACCTTGCGCACTTTCTCCCATAAAGTATCGGCATCTTCATATACAAAGCGCATAGATGCGGTATCTGCATCGGGGTTTTTTGCATGGCTTTCCACCAGCCGCACTACTTCCCTGGCCAGGTCTTCGGCACCGGCACTGCCTTTTGCCCATTGCTCGGCTACCACGACCTTTACATCGAGCTTCGCCAGGTGGTTACGTACCAGCTCGATCTCGGCCTCGGTATCGTTATTGAAGCGGTTGATGGACACGACACAGGGCAGGCCGTAATGCCGGGTGATGTTCTCCACGTGCTTGTGCAGATTGGCAAAACCGGCTTCGACCGCCCCCAGGTTTTCCTGCCCAAGGTCGGCGACTTCTACCCCGCCATGGTATTTGAGTGCCCGGATAGTGGCGACGATGACGCACGCGGATGGTCGCAGACCGGATTTACGGCACTTGATGTCGATGAACTTTTCCGCACCCAGGTCGGCACCGAAGCCGGCTTCTGTCACCGCATAATCCGCCAGTTTGAGTGCCAGGCGCGTGGCGATGACCGAGTTGCAACCGTGGGCGATATTGGCGAACGGCCCACCGTGGATAAGCGCCGGCGTATTTTCCAGGGTCTGCACCAGGTTAGGCTTGACGGCATTCTTGAGCAGTACCGCCATGGCCCCATGCGCCTGCAGGTCGCGCGCAGTCACGGGCAAGCCCTTGAAGCTATAACCGACCACAATATCGCCCAGGCGTTTTTTAAGGTCTTTCAGGGTATCGGCCAGGCAGAATATCGCCATCACCTCGGACGCCACCACGATGTCGAAGCCGTCCTCGCGCGTGGCGCCATTCACCTTGCCGCCCAGGCCGACGACGACTTTGCGCAGCGCACGGTCATTCATGTCCAGCACGCGTTTCCAGGTGACGTTGCTGGGATCGATCTGCAGTTCGTTGCCGTGGTGGATGTGGTTATCGATCAGCGCAGAGAGCAGGTTGTGCGCAGCGGCGATAGCGGAAAAATCGCCGGTGAAATGCAGGTTGATGTCTTCCATCGGCACCACCTGGGCGTAACCGCCGCCTGCCGCCCCGCCCTTCATGCCGAACACGGGCCCCAGTGCCGGCTCGCGGATGCAGATGATGCTCTTCTTGCCGATGCGGCTAAGGGCATCGCCCAGGCCAACGGTGGTGGTGGTTTTCCCCTCGCCTGCCGGCGTCGGGCTGATGGCGGTGACCAGGACCAGCTTGCCGTCCGGCCTGTCCATCCACCCAGGCCAGGACTCGAAATCTATCTTGGCTTTATAGTGCCCGTAATTCTCGACGATATCTTCCGGCAGGCCTAGTTTGCGGGCAATCTCGGTGATCTTCTTCATCTGGGCTTGCTGGGCTATTTCGATATCGCTCGGCATATATGGGCGTTTTTGTGTGAGGAAGATTGATCACATTAGAACACCGCTTGGAGCATTGTTTCAAGGTAAAATAAACGCCAACCGAACCGAAACCAATTAAAGAAATCCATGATGCTGAACGATACGACCGCCACCCAAAAAGCCCAGA
This sequence comes from Pseudomonadota bacterium, assembly GCA_040387075.1. Classification (GTDB taxonomy): domain Bacteria; phylum Pseudomonadota; class Gammaproteobacteria; order Burkholderiales; family Methylophilaceae; genus DATHXC01. The sequence continues at coordinate 285 of JAZKEL010000058.1, read as the reverse complement.
CGCTGGCTGAAGCACTGCCTTACATCAAGCGCTTCTTCGATAAAACCATCGTGATCAAGTACGGCGGCAACGCCATGACGGACGAGCATCTCAAGCAGTGCTTCGCCCAGGACGTGGTATTGCTCAAGCTGGTCGGCATGAACCCGGTGGTAGTGCATGGCGGCGGCCCGCAGATCAACGAAATGCTGGATAAACTTGGCAAGAAAGGCGTGTTCATCCAGGGCATGCGCGTCACCGATGACGAAACCATGGACATCGTGGAGATGGTGCTGGGCGGCCACGTGA
>JAZKEL010000057.1:0-6536 GCA_040387075.1 Pseudomonadota bacterium | reverse complement strand
GATGCCAATGCCCTGCAACGCCCGAAACGCTTTTTCGGCGCGGCACGTAATATCGAGGAAGGCGGATCGTTGACCATCATCGCCACCGCACTGGTCGATACCGGCTCGCGCATGGACGACGTGATCTACGAGGAATTCAAGGGTACGGGCAATATGGAAATCCACCTGGATCGCCGCATGGCCGAGAAGCGCCAGTATCCTGCTATCAACGTCAACAAGTCCGGCACACGCCGTGAAGAACTGTTGATCGAAAAAGACATCCTGCAGAAGATTTGGGTATTACGTAAGTTGCTCTACCCGATGGATGACCTCGAAGCCATGGAATTCCTGTTAGATAAGATCAAGGCAACGAAGAACAATGCCGATTTCTTTGACTCCATGCGCAGGGGCTAACCTAAAACCGCATAACCAACATTGCTAAGTACTTAATAAAAATTGCAAAACGGTTGACTTGACGTATAATACGCGGCTAATTTTTAGTTATATAACCAGTTTGTTTTGAGGCATATACCATGAAAGACGGCATTCATCCAGAGTATCCACAAGTTGTATTTCACGATACAAGCTGTGATTTCAAGTTTCTGACTCGCTCAACAGCGACATCCAAAAACACCATCAAATGGACAGACGGACAAGAGTATCCATTGATCAAGATTGAAGTTTCATCGCAATCGCATCCATACTACACCGGCAAACAGATGATTCTGGATACCGCCGGCCGTGTTGAGAAGTTCCGCCAGAAATACGGCATGTAAGTCTGCAGCAGGCAATTCAAAAGGCAGCGCAAGCTGCCTTTTTTTGTTTCAGCAGCATGGGCTTATGCTATTAACAAAGTCTGTTCAGAATTTTCACGCTAAAATACACCACCTTTCGCAGCAACCATTCAGTATTGGCATAACGCATGGATACCCTTAAATCGCGTGCCCTGGCTTACCACGAGTTTCCCACCCCGGGAAAACTGTCAGTGGAGTCTTCCAAGCCCTGCACTACCCAGGAAGACCTTTCGCTGGCCTACACGCCGGGCGTAGCAGAGCCGGTACGCGAGATCAACCGCGACCCGGAAAATGCCTATCGCTACACCAATAAGGGCAACCTGGTGGCCGTCATCACGGACGGCACTGCCGTATTGGGACTGGGCAACATGGGCGCGCTGGCCAGCAAGCCAGTGATGGAAGGTAAAGCCGTACTGTTCAAGCGCTTTGCCGGCATCGATGTGTTCGATATCGAGATCAATGCACCCAGCATAGAATCCTTCATCGAGACCGTCGTCAATATCGCCCCTACCTTCGGCGGCATCAACCTTGAAGATATCGCCGCTCCGCATTGTTTCCGCATTGAGAAAGAGTTGCGCGAACGGCTGGATATCCCGGTGTTCCATGACGACCAGCACGGCACTGCCGTCATCGTGAGTGCTGCATTATTGAATGCGCTGGAGATCCAGGGCAAAACACTGCCTGCCGTGAAAATCGTCTTTCTTGGTGCCGGTGCGGCCGGCTGTGCATGCGCCAGGCTGTTAAAAGTAATGGGCGCCACCAATATCACCATGGTCGATAAAGATGGCGTATTACATACCGACCGCCTCGACCTGCATGACAATAACCGCGACCTGGCCATTGCCACCCAGGCACGCACACTGGAGGAAGTGATGCCGAATGCCGATGTATTCATCGGCGTTTCCGCCGCCAACGCCCTGAGTCCCGAGATACTGAAGCTGATGGCGGCCAGGCCGGTGGTGTTTGCGCTGGCCAATCCCGATCCTGAAATCCTGCCGTCCGTGGCCATGGCCGTGCGCGATGATATCGTCATGGCCACGGGCCGCTCCGATTTCCCCAACCAGGTCAACAATGCCCTATGCTTCCCGTTCCTGTTTCGCGGCGCACTCGATGCCCGTGCCAAACAGATTACGGTCGAGATGCAGATCGCTGCAGCACGCGCACTGGCGGAACTGGCACGGGAGCCTGTGCCGGAAGAAGTGCTCAAGGCCTACAACTTGACCGAGCTCAGCTTCGGCAAGGATTACATCATCCCCAAACCGTTCGATCCGCGCCTGATCGAGCGCATTCCGCCGCGCGTGGTGGCTGCCGCCAAAGCTTCAGGAAATACAAAGGTGCCAGATGGCGTTTGAAATCGATCATGACTGGCAGGGCAACATTGCCACGCCACGCGCGCGCATCGGCGAAAGTGCGAAAAACCGCCTGCTGATCATTCTGTGTACCGTGTGGATATTGTTCGGCTTGATCGGGCATGCACCCTGGAAACCGAACGAGACCGGCCCAGTCAGCATCATTAAGTCGATGACGCATGGCGGCAGCATGCTGGCACCGGTTGCAGTGGGTACGTCCGCCATCGAGAACCCGCCTTTATATTATCTATCTGCTGCCGGTTTAGCCAAACTTCTCTCCCCAGTACTGCCCATGCACGATGCCGCCCGCCTTACCAGCGGCGTCTGGATGGCGATCACGCTATTGCTGGTCGGCATGATAGGCCGCGAGCTGTGGGGCTTGGGCATAGGTCGGCAAACCACCTTCATTTTCCTGAGCTCGCTGGGCCTCATCGTCACAGCGCACCTGATGACGCCGGAGGTCTCCGCACTCACCGGCGTGGCCATGGGCTTCTACGGATTGGCACTGGCTAAACGCCGTCCCTTCCGTGCCAGTGTGCTGCTGGGATCCGGCATCGGCATCGGTTTCCTGTCCACCGGACTAGTACCTGCGACTATCATCATCGTCAGTACATTATTGTTGCCGCTGCTCTTCAAGCCCTGGCGCACGAAGAGCTTTGCCATCGTGGTGGGCTTGAGCGCGATTGCTGCTAGCCCATGGCTGGTCATCTGGCCAGTGCTATCCCTGCTATATACGCCGGTGCAATTCACTAACTGGTGGCATGCCAGCGTCGGTGAGTTCGGGCAGATCAACCACTTATATTTCCTCAGGACACTGACCTGGTACGCATGGCCGTCATTGCCTATCGCGTTGTGGGGCTTGTGGCGATACCGCAGCAGGCTCGTGGTCAAACCGAAATTCCAACTGGTACTTACCTTTTTTGTGGTGGCACTGGGCGTAATCGGTTTCGGCGCAAGCTCGAACGAGATTTACGCGCTGCCATTGCTGTTGCCGCTGGCCGCGCTTGCAGGTGGCAGTGTGGAGACATTGAAGCGCGGCGCGGCGGGTGCCCTCAACTGGTTCGGACTGATCCTGTTCGGCCTGATAGGCATGCTGATCTGGCTGGGCTGGATCGCCATCATCACTGGCTGGCCGGCCAAACTATCGGAACGCATGCACATACTTTCCGGCCTGGCCGAAGCGGATTTCCAGTGGGTGGCATTTATCGCAGCTATCGTCGTCAGCCTGATCTGGCTGGTAACCATCAATGCCAAACGATCCAATCGTGCTGCAGTGACCGACTGGGCCGTCGGCATCACCATGGCATGGAGCCTGTTGATGACATTATGGCTGCCGCTTATCGACTCTGCCAAAAGCTACGGCGGTGTGATGGTCAGCCTGAAACAGGCCTTGCCTGCGCACTATCATTGCATCAATAGCCGCAACCTCGGCGATTCGCCAGAGGCGCTGCTGCACTATTATGCCAACCTGCGCACGCGGCCAGTCTCGGGGAACCAGCAGATTGAATGCGATCTATACCTGGTCAAGGATGAGCGTGGCCAGCCCAAATTGAAACCGGGTCATGACTGGAAACTCATCTGGCAAGGCAAACGGCCGGCAGAGCGGCATGAAGGTTTCCGGCTTTTCCAGCGCATCAACCAGGACAGTCAGCAATAGGCACCGTGCCCGATTAACCCGTTTGGGTGATGCTCTGTGAGCCGCTCCCTTATTGACTCCCAGGGCAGTGCTTGTGTATCGGGTTACTTCGTTAAACGGCTAGTTAGATAAAGCCAGCGGCCGCAGGCTTTGCGTCTTGATCAGGCAGTAGATTTCCTTGCCCGGCACTATGCGCAAATCCTGCAGGGCTTTCGCGGTGATCTCCGCGATCAGCACGCTGCCTGTATCAATGGAAACCAGCACACGCGTGCCTACATGCGAGATGTCCTTCACCACGCCGTAGAGCTGGTTCTGGATAGTCACCCCGCTCAATGGCTGTGTCGACAGTGCGATGTTAGATGCCGCCACAGAGACCGATACCGCCTTCCCCACCGCCACCTCCACCAGCGGCATATGCAGTTGTTGCGGTTCCAGGCCTGTACTTAGATTACTGCGATTACTGCCAGGATTAGCGCCAAGATTAACGCGAAGATTTGTACCCAGATTTGCAATGGTATAGCCATCTTCAACGCTGTGCGCGGCTACCTCAACATGCATGACATTTTCCAGCCCCAGGCTATGCGCCAGCGTCAGCACCCGCGGATCCTGCATCACCTCATGGAACTGGCCGGCGCCCAGCAGCTTGCCATGATCGATAATGGCTACGTGGTTGGTCAGGTAAAGGATCTCATCGATGGCATGGCTGACATACACCATGGGGATATTGATCTCGTTTTTCACCCGCCGCAGGAACGGCAGTATCTGGTGCTTGAGCCGTACATCCAGCGATGCCAGTGGTTCGTCCAGCAGTAGCAGCCGTGGCGATGTCAGCAATGCACGACCCAGCGCCACCCGCTGTTTCTCTCCGCCCGATAATTGGTGCGGTTTTTGCGCAAGCAGGTTTCCTACCTCCAGCAGATCCACTATCTGGTGGAATTCAAATCGTCTTTCTTTTACCGACAGCAATTTGTAGCCGTATGCCAGGTTATCCTTCACGCAAAGGTGCGGGAATAAACGGCTTTCCTGGAATACCATGCCGATGCGGCGCTGGTGGATGGGTACATCGATGTTTTTTTCAGGCCTGTTCTTTTCATGATGGAACAGGCAAATACCTTCGATGACCAGGCTGCCGCTATCCGGCCGGTTAAAACCGGCGATCATGCCGAGCAGGCTGCTCTTGCCTGCACCCGATGGCCCGAACAGGCCGCTTACCGCTGCATTCAGCGTGGCGTTTACCTGCAGATCGAATGCGCCTCGCCTGCGTTGCAGGTTGAGTTCAATCATAGCTGTGAGCCATTGTATTCAATCATGGTTTGTCGCCAGGCCGACGCGCCTGGCCGCTTTGCGTTCCAGCACTTCACTGATCATCAGCGCAGCGATGGCGATCAGCATGCTCAGTATCACCAGCCGCATGGCCGGCAGGTCGCCGCCAGGGACTTGCGTGTAGGTGTAGATGGCCAATGGCAGGGTGCGCGTCTCGCCTTCGATATTGCCGACAAAGGTGATGGTCGCACCGAATTCGCCCAGGCTGCGGCTGAATGCCAGGATCAGGCCGGTGAGTATGCCCGGCAGGGAAAGCGGCAGGGTCACGCTCCAGAACACCTTGAATGGATTGGCTCCCAGCGACTGCGCGGCTTTCTCCAGGCCGATATCCACCTGGTTGATGGCAAGCCGCGCTGAGCGCACCATGAGAGGGAACGCCATGACCGCAGAGGCGACGACAGCGCCCACCCAGGTGAATGCGATGGTGATGCCGAATACCTCATTGAGCCATTTGCCTATCACACCCTGGCTACCTAGAACCAGTAGCAATAAAAAACCCGGCACGACAGGCGGCAATACCAGTGGCATATGTACAACGCTATCCAGCAGCGATTTGCCGAAAAAGGATTTGCGTGCCAGCAACCAGGCAACCGCCACGCCGGGCATGGCGATCAACAGGGTGCAGAACACGGCCACTTTCGCCGACAAGACAAGTGCCGCGATTTCTGCGGCACTGAAGGTAAACAAAGAATCAAGCATGCTTAATTATGACGCATAAGCATTGTCAATTGGGGTCGGCTCAGCCGGTAATAGTTTGGGATTGAGTCGCCCATTATTTAACCATTATTTACCCACCAGGATGCTGAATCCATAGCGGCTGAAAATTGCCAGCGCTTCCGGCTTTTGCAGGTAATCGTAGTAGTCCCTGTTCATGTTCTTTGCACCGGCGACAAATGCCAGAGGATAGACAATCGGCAAATGGCTGTCTTCCGGGAACGTACCCACAATCTCGACCTTGCCGGAAATCTTGGCATCGGTCTCGTACACGATACCGGCAGCACATTCACCGCGCTCCACGAATGCCAGCGCGCCGCGCACATCCTGGGCACCGACTATCCTGGTTTTCACTCCATCCCACCAGTTGAGGAAAGTGAGCGATTGCTTGGCATAGATGCCGGCCGGCACGGAATCGATATCGCCGGTACATAACCTGCCGTCGAAGGCCTTCGCAAAATCAAAGCCCTTGTCGAATTTCACGGCAAACACCTTTCCTTTAGGCGCTATCAGCACCAGCTTATTGCCCAGCAAGTCACGGCGCGAAGCAGGGTCGATCAGCTTCTTGTCACCCAGGTAATTCATCCACTTGGCATCGGCCGACATGAAGATATCGGCAGGCGCACCTGCCTCTATCTGCTTGGCCAGTGTAGATGAGGCAGCAAACGAGTGCACGATCTTGGTGGCATTCGTTTTTTCATACTGGGCACTCACTTCGCTTAAGGCATTGGTCAGGCTGGC
>JAZKEL010000056.1:0-9323 GCA_040387075.1 Pseudomonadota bacterium | reverse complement strand
GTTCGTGCGCGGCATGTTGTGCAACTGGATGGTATCTGCCGGCGTGGTTGTGGTGTCTGCTGCATTCACTACCGGGGCAACAAACAGCCCCGCCAATACGAACGACAACAGTTTTTTTTGTGTATGTTGCATAAAACTCCCCTGATACAAATTGAATAAATCTGCCAACTTATACTCAAGTTTCATGCCTGAAATTGATGAAAATAAATATGGTTAAAAATCATGTTGTTACAAATATTTACAATTATAGCAACCAGTATAACAACCAAATGTGGCTGTATACAACCAATTGGCTGGTTGTATACAGCCACATTGCAACCAATTTATAGAATTAAGCGCTTTGCAATAACGATCTTGGTGGCATATTCAGGAATTTCCTGGTTCCTATCCAGGCAATGAAGGGAACGAGCAGAACAGACCCAATCAAGGCGAAAACGCTTAGCTTCGCATTGAAACGGAAAGGAATATCCAGCAGATGCGTGCTGATGTAATACGCGAGGGCATTAGCCGCTATGCTGGCCACTACGGCTGCCAATAAACCGATGCACAGGAACTCTACCAGCATGGCAACCGTGACTTGCAGGCGTGAAGCCCCTAACACGCGCAACAAGGTCGTCTCCTGGACGCGTTCCTCCCTGGTCGCCACCAGCGCCGCATATAACACGGCCATGCCGGCCAGCAGGCTGAAGCCGAATACATATTCGATGCCATAGGTCATCTTCTGCATGATGCCGCGGACCTGTTCCATCAAGGCTGCCACATCGATCACCGTGAGGTTGGGGAATTGCTTGTTCAACTGGTTGAGCCGCTCGTCTTCGCCCAACGGTAAGTGGAAGCTGGTGATGTAATTCGCCGGGAAGTCGTTGAGTACGCCGGGAGGTGTGACAGCGAAGAAATTCGCCCGCATGCTGTCCCATTCCACCTTGCGCAGGCTGGATACTTCCAACGTGATCCTGCTGCCAGCGATATCGAATGTGAGCTTGTCCCCTAATTTCAATTTGAGTGCGTCGGCAAGTCCCTGTTCGAGCGATATCAGAGGTTCGCCATGCTCCGTTGGCTGCCACCAGCGACCGGATACCAGCTGGTTGTCAGACTGCATGTTGGCAGCCCAGGAGAGGTTGAATTCACGTTCGGCCAGGCGCTGGGCACGATCCTCCTTGAACTGACCTGCTTGCAACGGTTTCTGGTTTATTTCTACCAGCCGGCCGCGCACCATCGGGTAGACCTCGGCATTGGCGATGGCGGCACCCCTGAAGAAATCTTGGACGCCATTGACCTGCTGCGGCTGTATGTTAATTACAAACCGATTCGGTGCATCCGCGGGCAATGACGCCTGCCAGTTTTGCAGCAAGTCGCCTCGCACGAGCGCCAGCAGGATGAGTGCCATCAATCCCAGGCTGACCCCCATGACCTGGGCAGCAGCGATTAGCGGCCTTCGTTTCAGTCCAGCCAGGCCGAGCTTCCATGCGCCTATGCCGTTGTTCGGCATGTTCTGTAGTAAACGCGCGCCCAGCATCGCCAGCAGCCCGTTAACTACCACCAGGCCCAGCAATCCGGCCAGCGCCGCACCCGCCAGCCTGGGATTGCCGGCGTGCCAGAACACCAGCGCAGCCAATACCAGGAGTGCAGGCAGGAAACTGCTCCAGTCCGCAGTGTGCTTGTCGCCCAGATCGCGACGCAATATGCGGAGAGCAGGCACATCGCGCAAGCGCAACAGGTGCGGCCATACCACCGCCAGCATGGTGGAGAAGCCTGCAAGCAACCCACCGATAGCAGGCAGCCAGCTAGGGCTGGGCAATGTCTCCAGGAATAATCGGCCGGCCAGTACGGCCAATCCTTGCTGTGCCGCGAATCCCAGCAGGCAGCCGACCAGGCTGCCCACCAAGGCAATGAGCAGGGTCTGGAACAGCAATATCTGCGTGATCAAACGCCGGGATGCGCCGAAACAGCGCATCAGCGCATACGTATCCAGGCTTTTCTGCACGTAAGGCAGGCTCGCCAGGAACATGGCGACCATGGCCAGGATGACGCTCACCATGGCCGACAAGCCCAGGAACTGCTGGGCTTTCTCCAGCGCACTTTTCATTTCAGGACGGGCGGAGCTGGTATCTTCCAGCTTCTCCCCACGTTGCAATTGCGGTTTCGCCCAAGCGGAAAAATCGCTTACCTCATTAATATCAGCCGCATCGCTGCCGGCTGAAACCAGCAGCTGGTATTTCACGCGGCTACCGAACTGGATCAGTTTCGTGGAAGGCACATCCGCCACATTCATCAGTAGCCTGGGGGCGATGCTGAACATATCGCCGCCGCGCGAAGGCTCTCGCTGCAGGATGGCTTCGATATCGAACGTGCGCTCGCCGACATCCACGGTATCGCCGACCTTGAGGTCCAACAGTTGTGCAAGCCGTGGCTCTATCCATACTTGTCCGGGTGCAGGCACACTATTCGCCACACGGCCGCCGCCATGCTGCTGCTGGCTGATGGTCAGGTCGCCCCGTAATGGGAAGCCGCCCTCAACCGCCTTTATCTCGGCCAATTGGCTGGCATCGGCTTTCAGCACCATGCTCGCGAACTCGACCGCCTGGATAGCGGTGAGCCCTCTCGCCTTCACTTCATCGGAAAAACGTGCAGGCAATTCATGGTCGGCGCTGATCACGAGATCGGCGCCGAGCAGGATATTGCCCTGGCTCTGCAGGCTGGACTGGATACGGTCGGTAAAGAAACCCACGGAAGTAGTGGCCGCTACCGCCAGAACCAGTGCTACCAGCAACACCCTCACCTCTCCCGCAGCCCACAGGCTGCGCAATTGGCGCAGGGCCAATGAGAAGGCCATCATAATCCGGGCGCCTGTTGCGCTTGTTGAGCCTGCCCATTTACCAGCTGGCCGGACTGCAGCGTCAGCACACGTTCGCAGCGCTGGGCCAGCGCCATGTCGTGTGTCACCAGGATCAGCGTGGTACCGGCTTCCGCATTCAGGTTGAACAGCAAGTCGATGATGTGTTTACCGGTCGCCGCATCCAGGTTGCCGGTAGGCTCATCCGCAAACAGGATGGCCGGTTGCGGTGCAAAGGCCCGGGCGATCGCAACGCGCTGTTGCTCACCGCCTGAAAGCTGCTTGGGATAATGGCCGGTACGCTCGGATAATCCCACTTTCTCCAGCGCAGCAGTCGCAAGCGGCTTGGCATCCTTGCGACCCGCGAGCTGCAGAGGCAGCATGACGTTTTCCAGTGCGGTGAGTGCAGGAAGTAGCTGGAACGACTGGAACACAAACCCCATATGCCTGCCGCGCACTGCGGCGCGCCCGTCTTCGTCCAGCAGGCTGATGTCTTCGCCATTGATCAGCACTTTCCCGCTGCTTGGGTTGTCCAAACCCGCGAGCAGGCTGAGTAAGGTGGATTTGCCGGAACCGGAACTGCCGACGATGGCGACACGCTCACCGGCACCTACGCTGAGTTCCAGATTGCTTAGAATAGTTAGAAAATTGCCGCTGCTGCTAACATGCTTGTTCAGTTGTACTGCTTGAACCACGAATTCTTTTGCGAAAGGCGTTTGCATCACTATGTCCCGATTTTTTTTCATATTGAATTTTTTGTTAACTTTTTTGCTGGCAATGTCACTGCTTTTCAGTAATGCTTATGCTGCTAATCCCGATCCTGATGTTGCAGTTACATCCAATACCACCTTGCCTAACCCGGCTTCCACCAAGTCTATCCTGGTATTCGGCGACAGCCTCTCTGCGGCATACGGCATCCCCCAGCAGAAGGGCTGGGTCAATCTAATGCAGCAACGCCTGCAGAAGGAAAACCTGGATTACCAGGTCGCCAACGCCAGCATCAGCGGGGAAACCACTAGCGGCGGCCTGAGCCGCATTTCCGCCGCATTGAAATCGCATCAGCCTGACCTGGTATTGATCGAACTAGGGGCCAATGACGGGTTGAGGGGCCTGCCGCTGGCGGATATGCAAAACAACCTGAAGAAGATGATCGAAGCCAGCCAGCAGGCCAAAGCGCGCGTCGTACTGATCGGCATGATGATTCCCCCTAACTATGGCCCACGTTATACGCGGGAGTTCAATGAGACATACAGCAATCTGGCAAAAGAGTATAAATTAGCGCTGGTTCCCTTCCTGCTGGCCGATGTGGCCGGCAAGGCCGAGCTCAACCAGGAGGATCGGTTGCACCCAACGGCCGAAGCACAACCGCTGGTACTGGAAAATGTGTGGAAGGTGTTGCAGTCGGAACTTACAAGAAAACGCGTGAAATAATTACTGCTTTAGGTAGCATAGTCGGCGATAGGCAGCTGCCAGGCCTACCCCCGCCTTTACTCATACTCCCAGCGAATCACCAGTCCCTCTTCATGCGCTTGCGCTTGCATATGGCTGGCCACACCGATGGCGGGCACTACGGCCAGTGCATCATCGCAATAAACCAGCGGCAATTGCTGGCGTTGCCAGGGCGGCATATTGGCTTCCTGCAGCAGATGTTTCAATGTGCGTGTTGGCCTCGCCATATCTGGCTTGAAACGCTCGCCGCCTATACGCGGGGAAATTCGGAGCTTGTCGATGCAAAGCCGGGAATAGGCCAACCCCTCCCCCATTTTCTTTTCAAAAACCAGGCGGCTGTTATACGACAGCATGAGTTCGGCCTCGCCCTGCCAGGTCATGGAAAATGGCGCCGGCCTGTCTTCTTCAAGGTATCCCATGCCGTTATAACGCCGCAGCCATATGCCACGCTTGCTATCCACCGCCACCTTGAGCATGGCATCCGGTCTTGCACCCATCAATTGGGACAACATATCGTCCAGTTTTGCCGTGCTGGGCATCGCATATCCTTGCTGGGAGAGCCACCACCGAAACAGATTTCGGGCGCGCGGCATTGAAAGAGTTGTTAATGCCGCCAGGTCGAGTTGCAACCCGATGGCGCAACGTTGACCATCGATAGCCGCCAGCTCATCCAGCAAGCTTGCAGCCTCGGCTATGTGCGATGCAGAGCGAGCAAACGACGCTTTAGCGGCAGGGAAGCGTTGCTCCAGCACCGGCAGCACCTGGTGTCGACAGAAATTGCGGTCGAAATGCGTATCGCTGTTACTTTCATCCTCCACCCATTGCAGCTTGCGCGCTTCGGCGTATTCCAGGATATCTGCACGCGCGACGTCGAGCAGGGGCCTTAGTAGTTTGCGCTCCGCGTCGTGTCGGCCCATGGCAGCAAGGCCCTTCACGCCGGAGCCGCGCAGCAATTGCAGCAGCAACGTTTCCGCCTGGTCATCCTGGTGGTGTGCCAGTAACACGTGATTGGCATCCTGGCTGGAAAGCGCATGGTACCTGGCCTGGCGGGCTGCCGCTTCTATTCCAGAATCATTATCGGCCGGCAATTGAATGCGGGTCACCTGCATAGGGACATTGAGTGCGTCGCAGCATGCACTGCAGACGTCTGCCCAAGTATCTGCATTGGGACTTATGCCGTGGTGGACATGCAGGGCATGCAAAATGAAGCGCACTTGAGGCTGAGCCTGGGCGTAAACGAGTAGGTCGAGCAGCACCATGGAATCCACGCCGCCGCTTAATGCCAGCAACAGGGTTTGCGAATCCGCCGTTTGCCTGGATCCAAAGTGCGAGACTAAAAAATCGAGTACGTGCTGGCGCAGGCGGTCAACCACATACACGGTTCGCGCTGAAGCCGCTGTAAGGCGACCTCTGGGTTTTGCTGTTGCCTGGCTGGTGGGACGGGATGCTTTTATTTCAGTGTGACTTCTTTGAACTTGCCGTAGCTCATCAGGCGCTCGTAACGCTGCTCCAGCAGGTGCTCGGTGGATTTAAGCTGCAAGCGGCCCAGCTCATCGGCCAGCACACGGCGCATGGTCTGCATGATCAGCTCGGGGTCGCGGTGGGCGCCACCCATCGGTTCGGTGACGATGCGGTCGATCAGGCCCATCGCTTTCAGGCGGTTCGCCGTGATCGCCAGCGTTTCCGCCGCTTCCGAGGCTTTATCCGCGCTTTTCCACAAGATGGAAGCGCAACCTTCAGGCGAAATGACGGAATACGTCGAATACTGGAGCATGAGCAATTGGTCGACTACGCCCAGCGCAAGCGCACCGCCGGAGCCGCCTTCGCCGATGATCACACCGATGATCGGCGTCTTCAGTTCGGCCATGACATACAAGTTACGGGCAATCGCTTCCGACTGGCCGCGCTCCTCTGCGCCGATGCCGGGATAGGCGCCTGGGGTATCGATCAGGGTGATGATGGGCAAACCGAACTTCTCCGCCATGCGGTACAGGCGCAGTGCCTTGCGGTAGCCTTCCGGACGCGGCATGCCGAAATTGCGGTACTGGCGCTCTTTGACATCGCGCCCTTTCTGGTGGCCGATCACCATCACCGGCTGACCCTCGAACCGTGCCAGGCCGCCGACGATGGCCGGGTCATCCGCGTATGCGCGGTCGCCATGCAGCTCTTCGAAGTCGGTGAACAGGCCGGCGATATAGTCCAGCGTATAGGGACGTTGCGGATGACGCGCCACCTGGGAAATCTGCCAGGCCGTGAGCTTGCTGTAGATGTCCTTGGTCATGGTCTGGTTTTTCTTCTGCAGGCGGTCTATCTCTTCGGATATATCCAGCGCAGAGTCGTCCTGCACATAGCGCAGCTCATCGATCTTTGCTTCCAGCTCGGCTATCGGCTGTTCAAATTCCAGAAAACTTGTCTTCATATTCATCCACCCCGAATCTATGTACTTCTATCACCGGCGATCCTGCTCTAAAAGACAGGATTTTACGTCCGGAGGTTTTTACCAGTTAAGCGGCCTCAATTATAGAGGATTTTTACGTTATCCTCTGAAAGCCAGGTTTTTAAACCGCTCAGCAGTTCGTCGCGCAACTCTACCCGCCATTGTTCACCGAGCATCACTTCCACCCTGGCATCCTTATTGTGGTATTCCACCTTGATGGCACAACCACGCCGCTCCTCGTTACCAGAACCGTTACGGCAATACGGAGCCAGAATTTCCCGCAGCTTCACTGCATCTGCCTGGCCGTTGCACGATATCTTGAGCATATTGGCATAGGCACTGCGGGCGGCCGCCAGGTCGTAGAGCTTGCGTGCATTGACGCGCAAACCACCGGAAAAATCGTCGTTGCTGACACGCCCTTCGACAATCAGCAACTGGTCTTCTTTAATTAACTGCGAATTCTGGTTGAGCAGCTCGTTGCCCACGACGATCTCGATACGCGAAACCGCATCGTCCAGCGTAACGATGGCCATCTTGCCGCGGGCCGTCATGCGCACACGGATACCGGTGATGACACCCGCCAGCATTTGCGGCTGGTCCTGGGGCTTTAATGAGCCGAGGCTATTGCGTACGAACGACGACAGTTCATTTTTGTAGCCCACGAACGGATGCCCGCTGAAATAAAATCCCAGCGCCACTTTTTCCTGTTGAAGTTGCTCCTGGTCGGACCAGGCTGCAACCTGCGGCAGGGTATGCGCAGTGCTGTCGGACATTTCGCCGAAGAGGCTATCCTGGCCTGCCGCCGCCCCGCTCTGCTCGGCCGCGCTGATGGCGAGGTTAACGCCCGCCAGCAAAGCGTTGCGGTTAGGCTCCAGCTTATCGAACGCACCGGCACGGATCAGCGACTCGATCACCCGACGGTTGACCTTGCGCAGGTCCAGGCGCCGACAGAAATCGAACAAGTCCTTGAATGGCCCGTCCTTCTCCCTGGCCTGCAAAATAACCTCAATCGCCGATTCGCCGGAGCCTTTTAGTGCGCCCAGGCCGTACAGCACCTGCTTCTCGTTGATAGGACGGAAGCGGAATTCGCTCTGGTTGATGTCCGGTGCCATCACCTCGACGCCATTGCCGGCGCAATCGTCATAGAAAATATGCACGCTGTCCGTATTGTTCATGTCGGCCGACATGGTGGCCGCGAGGAACGCCGCCGGGTAATGCGCCTTGAGATACGCTGTCTGGAATGCCACCAGTGCATACGCGGCCGCATGCGACTTATTGAACCCATAGCTGGCGAATTTCTCCATCAGGTCGAACAGCTCTTCGGCATGCTTGGCCAGTGTGCCGTTCTTGACTGCTCCTTCGACGAAACCTGCACGCTGGGCGTCCATTTCCTCTTTTTTCTTCTTGCCCATGGCGCGGCGCAGCAAATCGGCGCTGCCCAGGCTGAAACCGGCGACCACCTGGGCGATCTGCATCACCTGTTCCTGGTAGATCATGATCCCGTAGGTTTCCTTGAGGATGGCCTCGGTCGCCGGATGCGGGTATTCCACGCGCTGCATGCCGTGCTTGCGGCGGCAGAAATCCGGGATCAGGTCCATCGGTCCCGGCCGGTAGAGGGCGACTAGCGCGATGATGTCCTCGAAGCAATCCGGCTTGGCTTGTTTCAGCATGTCCTTCATACCGCGCGATTCCAGCTGGAACACCGCCGTGGTATTAGCGGATTTAAGCAGGTTGTAGGTTGCTGCATCCGCCAGCGGCAAGGTTTCCAATTGCAAAGGCGGCAAGCCCTTCTCGGCGCGCTGGGCATTGGCATGCACCATCGCCATATCCAGTATGGTCAGCGTGCGCAGACCAAGAAAGTCGAACTTGACCAAGCCCACGGCCTCTACGTCGTCCTTATCGTACTGGCTCACCAGGCTATCGCCGTTAGGCTGGCAGTAGATGGGAGAGAAATCAGAAATCTTGCCCGGCGAAATCAGCACGCCCCCGGCATGCATACCGACGTTACGGGTCAGGCCTTCGAGGCGCAAGGCCAGCTCAAGCAGCTCATTCACCTCTTCTTCCTGCCCGCGCCGCTCGTTGAACTGCGGCTCTTTCTTGATGGCATCGTCCAGCGTAATGCCGAGCTCCATGGGGATCAGCTTGGCGATGCCGTCCACGAAATTGAACGGCAGATCGAGCACACGGCCGACATCGCGGATCACCGCCTTGGCCGCCATGGTACCGAAGGTGGCGATCTGCGAGACCGCATCCAGGCCGTATTTGTGCTTGACGTAATCGATGACGCGGTCGCGCCCTTCCTGGCAGAAATCGATATCGAAGTCGGGCATGGAAACACGTTCGGGATTCAGGAAACGCTCGAAAAGCAGCGCATATTGCAATGGGTCAAGGTCGGTGATACCCAGACTGTAGGCGACGACGGAACCGGCTCCGGAGCCCCGTCCAGGGCCGACCGGCACGCCGTTGTGCTTGGCCCAGTTGATGAAGTCCGCCACAATGAGGAAATAGCCGGGGAAGCCCATCTGGATAATGATGGTGGTCTCGAAATTCAGCCTGGCCTCATACACGGGACGCTTCGCCTCGCGTTGCTCCGGGTTCGGGTAC
>JAZKEL010000055.1:0-2011 GCA_040387075.1 Pseudomonadota bacterium | reverse complement strand
GCTTCATCGGCTCGCTGACGCAGGCCTGCAGAGGATGGATAACGATAGGGGTTTCCAGGCCCACCATCTTGGTGATGCGCGGTGTAAAGCCGGCAACTGCCGACAGCACTTTGTTAGTCGAGATATAGCCGCGGCTGGTCTGCACGCCGACCACCTTGTTATTCTTAACGTCGATATTCTGTACTTCCGTGCCCTGGAAAATATCCACGCCTAGCCGGTCGGCGGCGCGCGCATAGCCCCACGCCACCCCATCATGGCGCACGATGGAACCAGGCTCGTGATACAGCGCGCCGTGGATAGGCGCATGGCCGCTACAGCTCAGGTCGAGTTGCGGACAGGCTTTAGCGATATCGTCCGGGCCGACCACCTGGCTTTTTACGCCAGCATGCTTGTTGACTTCGGCGCGCCAGCGCATCGTTCGCATAGCCGACTCGGTGTGTGCCAGTGTGAAGTGGCCGCGCGTGGAATAGAACAGGTTGATGTCGAGGTCTTCCGACAGGCCTTCGAATAGCTTGACGCTGGCGTCGTAGAAATTCACGCCTTCCGGTGTCAGGTAGTTAGAGCGCACGATGGTAGTGTTGCGACCGGTATTGCCGCCGCCCAGATAGCCTTTCTCCAGCACTGCCACATTGGTGATGCCATGGTCGCGCGCCAGGTAATACGCGGCTGCCAGGCCATGCCCGCCACCGCCGATGATGACGGCATCATAGGTTTTCTTCGGGGTTTCCAGCGCCCTGAAAAAACGCGGTTCCGGGTGTTTGCGGTTAAGCGCAAACTTGAGCAGTCTGAGGGGCATTGCTGTCCTTGTTCGTAATTAATGCACCAGTAGTCAGTATTCCGAATGATTCTTTAAGAATAACTTTATTTACTGTGGTGCAACTTATGTTCGAATTAAGCCATATCCAATTCCTAGCGTCAACAGTTTAGGAAACATTATTTACTCTAATGAAAATTCATCTGTGCATATGCACTAATATTTTGTAGACTTGGCGGTATCGGACCCATGGCAGGGGCCATGTCAAAGGATAGTGCAGGGAGCGCATGGCGACAGACAATCTAGACACGTTAAGTAGCGGGCAGCTGCAGAACAAAGCGCTGCACCGGCACCTGGGCGGCACCATACGCCAGCTGCGCTTGCAGCACGGCCTGACCATTGCGGAGATTTCCCTGCGGGCCGGCATCAGCCGCGGCATGCTCAGCAAGATAGAGAACGGCCTGGCATCCACCAGCCTGGAGACGCTGGAGCAACTGGCCAATTCGCTGGGCGTGACACTGGCGCACCTGTTTCGCGATTACAACGTGCCGCGCGGCGGCGCCCAGCTGGTAAAGAAGGATAAGGGCATGGAAGTGGTGCGCCGCGGCACGCGCAACGGCCATACCTATCACCTGCTGGCCTACGACCAGGGCCCGCAGAAAACATTTGAGCCTTTCCTTATCTCGCTGGAAGAAGCCAGTGAGGTATTCGATCATTTCGAGCATCCCGGTACAGAATTCATCTACATGCTGGAAGGCAAACTGGAATACCGCGTGGGTGAGGAGACGTTCGTACTGGAACCCGGCGATTCGCTGACGTTTCGCGGCGAGATTCCGCACCGGCCGGAAACGCTCACCAACACCCCTATCCGCTTCCTCTCCATCATCCACTACGATGCGCCGCTGACCGAATTCGACCCGGATTAAGCGAAGACCGGATTGAAGCGAAGACAAGTTAAGCGGAGACAAGGATCTGAACATGCAAACCATCACCATCGATAACGCCACGCCGTCGGACATCCCCGCCCTGGTCGAACTGCTGGCCGAGCTATTCAGTATAGAGGTAGATTTCAAGCCGGATACCGAACGCCAGGTACTGGGATTGACCCTTCTGCTGTCCAATGCCGAGCAGGCCGTCATCAAGGTCGCCAGGGATATTGCAAAAGACGGCGCTGTCGTCGGCATGGTGAGTGCGCAACTGGTGATCTCCACCGCCCAGGGCACGCCTTCGGCATGGCTGGAGGATATGGTGGTCAGC
>JAZKEL010000054.1:0-6013 GCA_040387075.1 Pseudomonadota bacterium | reverse complement strand
AGTTTATTTAATCTCATAATCTTTGCCTGGGAAAATGAATATGTTGGTGAACAGATTGCCGCCGGGTGTGTTTGACGGCAACCTGCTTAAACTACTTTTGTGAGTTCAGGGTTGCGTATGTATTCATCAAATTGCGGTAATCCGGGATATGGTTTGCGCATAATGCACCCAAGCCTTCGATATCCCGTCTCCAGTCACGATGAAGCTCGCAGGCCATTCCAAACCAGGTCATGATTTGCGCCCCTGCTGAAGACATGCGATCCCAGGCGGCATTCCGTGTCATTTCGTTGAATGTGCCGGAGGCATCTGCGACGACGAATACATCAAATCCCTCTTCGATTGCGGACAGGGCTGGGAATGCCACACACACTTCCGTCACGACGCCTGCGATGATGAGTTGCTTTTTGCCCGTGGCTTTAATGGCTTTGACAAAATCTTCGTTATCCCAAGCATTGATCTGGCCGGGGCGCGCAATATAAGGTGCATCCGGGAACATCTCTTTTAATTCCGGCATCAGCGGACCATTGGGACCGGTTTCAAAGCTAGTCGTCAGTATGGTTGGCAGGTTGAAGAATTTTGCCGCATCGGCCAAGGCCAGCACATTGTTTTTCATGCGGTCTGGGTCCATATCCCGCACCAGCGATAGCAGGCCTGCCTGGTGATCCACCAACAACACGACTGCATTATCGCGGTCTAGACGTACGTATGGTTTATTCATGGTATTGCTCCTTAACTAGTTGATAAAAAGTAATTGGATCTATGCTGCTTCCGCTATAAAACGGCCATTGTTGTAGTCATCGATGGCCTGGTTGATTTCTTCCCAGCTATTCATGACAAAGGGTCCATGGCCCACCACCGGCTCATTCAGAGGCTCCCCGTTTAACAGCAGCAACACGGTGTCTTGCTGCGCTTCCAGTCGAAGCTCAGTGCCTGTGCGTTGCATCACGGCCAGCTCAGAGCCGCGAATGGTATGTGCATCGCCCACTTTCACCGCACCATGCAATACGAATAGAGCAGTGGTGTCGCCTTCTTCCAGGTTGAATGTCACCGTGCCGCCTGCATTCAGCTTCATGTCCCATACGTTCATCGGGCTGAAGGTGCGTGCCGGTCCTTTATGGCCTTCATATTCACCCGCAATGACCCGTACTTTGCCGGCATCATTAGCCAGTGCTATCTCAGGGATTTGCTGGTTGGTGATTCCCTGGTAACCGGGCGCTGCCATTTTGTCCTTGGCCGGTAAATTCACCCACAGTTGAATCATCTCGAATGGGCCGCCTTTCTTGGCATAGTCTTCACCGTGGTATTCCTCATGCACGATGCCGGAACCGGCCGTCATCCACTGCACATCGCCTGGCCCAATAGTGCCGCCGGAGTCGGTGGAATCATGGTGCGATACCTGGCCGTCGTAGACGATCGTGACAGTCTCGAATCCGCGGTGGGGATGCTGGCCGACGCCGCGGCGTTGCGTCGTGGGCTCAAACCGGGTGGGTGCCGCGTAGTCCATCAGCAGGAAAGGCGACATCTCTTCGTGGATATCACGATAGGAAAAAATACTCTGCACAGGAAAGCCATCGCCTACCCAATGTTGACCATTGCTACGTTTGATAAATGCCAGTTTCTTCATGATGTGTTCCTTTCATTCAACTATGTCGTTTCAACATGGTTCCCACTATAAGGACATGACATTCCCGGCACTAGATGGTTAAATGTGAAATTACTTTTCCATTTAATGAACAATCATGGATTTCAACGAAGCGGCAGTATTTGTCAAAGTTGTGCAGGCAGGTGGCTTCAGTGCCGCTGCAAGGCAGCTTGGATTGCCCACCTCCACCGTCAGCACCCGTATTTCGCGGCTGGAGAAACGCTTGGGCATCACCTTGCTGCAGCGCACCACCAGGCGGCTACACCTCACCGAAGCCGGGACGGTTTATTTCCACCATGCGTCGCAAGGCCTTGGTTTTTTGCTGGAGGCAGAAGCCGCGATTGCCCAGGGACGGCAGCAGATACAAGGGAAACTCAAGATTACTGCGCCAGCCGATTTAGGTGACACACTGCTTGCTGGATTGGTAGAGCAAACGCAACGTGAATACCCCGCATTGGATTTAGAGCTGCTGCTGACTGACCGCTATGTGGATTTGGTGGCTGAGGGCGTGGATGCCGCGATCCGCACCGGCGAATTACGCGATTCCAGCATGATTGCAAAGTCACTTGGCACAATCCGCTGGGCGTTGTTTGCAAGCGAAAGTTATCTGGAAACCTCCGCCCCCCTAAAGTCGCCGCAGGACTTGCACAATCATCACTGCCTGCAGTTTACCCCGCTGGGAAAAGAGGCATGGAGCCTGAGTAATGACCAGGCCACCATGACAATTCCATTGCAGGCCCGCACCATGGTCAACAGCATAGGTGTAGTGAAATCCATGGCAGACAATGCACAAGGTGTCGCGCTGTTACCAACCTTCGTGTGTGAGCAGGCGGATGGCAAGAATGGCCTTATAAACATCTTGCCGGAATGGAGGGGCAAAGCAGACCCGGTTCACCTGGTTTATCCCCGACAACGCTTTATGCCACCAACACTGCGGGCATTTGTCGATCTTGCGCAAACTGTTTTGAAATGCCAATTTGCGGAAAATATTCTCCGCTAGCATATAAATGCTGTGTTTGAATGTTTAGAGCATGGCGGTAAACTACAGGAATGGCCAATATGATTAAGCTTCCGGAATCCCTCGCGCAACTTTCCTCTCTCGATGGCAGCAGGAGGGTTCGCGCTTCAGCGACGGATATGAACAAGTCACTGAGCATGGACGAGATTAAGCGCGACGAAGCAATCGTGCTTGAAGACGGCTGGAAGGTTCGGGTGACCACAGGCGGTCAGGATGTGCTCACTGGCGAATTGGTCCACCAAGGTGATCACATTTGGCAAGCAAAGAAGCTCACAGGATCGGTTGGGCGTGTCCTGGCTGACCAGGCAACGTCAGAGACGGAGGCAGCGGAGCTGGTTTACCAATATATTCTCGATGCTTCTGCATGGATGACATTCGAAGAATAGTCACGAATCATCCATGTCTCGTGTCCCTTTAACTGGCCATAGCTGCCATACTGGCCCGAGCCGTGTGCAGTTTTCTGTAGCTGTCGATCAGGCGCTGGTGCCTGTCCAGTCCCTCCAGTTTCATGCTGGTAGGCGTCAATCCGTAAAAGAGCACGCTGCCATCCACTGAGCCCATTGCGGCGTCCATCCTGGCATCGCCAAACATCCGGCGGAAGTTAACCGCGTAATCGTCGAGTTCCAGGTCATCATCCAGCAGAACCTCCAGCACCACATTCAAGGCCTGGTAAAACAATCCGCGCTCGACCGTGTTGTCGTTGTACTGCAGGAAAGCACCCACAAGCTCCTGTGCTTCCTCGAATTGCTGCAAGGCGAGATGAATCAGCAGTTTCAACTCCAGCACTGTCAGCTGGCCCCACTCCGTATTCTCGTCGAATTCGATGCCGATCAAGGTGGCGATGTCGCCGTAATCATCCAGCTCATTACTCTCTAAACGCTCAAGCAGTGCTCCCAGGTTTGCATCGTCCAGGCGGTGCAGATTCAAGATATCGGCACGAAACAGCAGGGATTTGTTGGTGTTATCCCAGATCAGATCTTCTACCGGGTAAATTTCCGAATACCCCGGCACCAGGATTCTGCAGGCAACGGCGCCCAGCTGGTCGTATATCGCCGTGTACACTTCTTTGCCCATGCCTTCAAGAATGCCGAACAAGGTGGCGGCTTCCTCGGTATTTGAATTTTCACTCTGGCCAGAAAAATCCCACTCAACAAACTCGAAATCCGCTTTAGCGCTGAAAAAGCGCCACGACACAATGCCGCTGGAATCGATGAAGTGTTCAACGAAGTTATTGGGTTCGGTCACGGCCTCACTGGCAAACGTGGGCTGCGGTAAATCGTTCAGGCCTTCAAAACTGCGGCCTTGCAGCAATTCAGTCAGGCTGCGCTCCAGCGCGACTTCAAGTTTTGGATGTGCGCCGAACGAGGCAAACACGCCGCCTGTGCGCGGATTCATCAAGGTAACGCACATCACCGGGTAGATCCCGCCCAGCGATGCATCCTTTACCAGCACAGGAAAACCCTGCTCTTCCAAGGCCTTGATGCCAGCCATAACGCCGGGAAACTTTGCCAACACGCCCTGCGGCACATCGGGCAAGGCGATTTCACCTTCGATAATTTCGCGTTTGACTGCCCGTTCGAAAATCTCCGACAGGCACTGCACTTGTGCTTCGGCCAGCGTGTTACCGGCACTCATGCCATTGCTGACATACAGGTTTTCGACCAGGTTGGACGGAAAATACACGACCTCGCCATCCGACTGGCGTACAAACGGCAGCGTACAGATTCCGCGTTGCACATTACCCGAATTGGTGTCGATAAGATGCGAACCACGTAATTCGCCATCGGGATTGTAGATTTGCAGGCAGTACGCATCCAGGATTTCTTTGGGTAGCGCATCTTTACGGCCCGGCTTGAACCAGCGCTCGTTCGGATAGTGCACAAATGCCGCGTTCGCAATGTCTTCGCCCCAGAATGACCCGGCATAGAAATGGTTGTTACTCAGTCGCTCAATGTATTCACCCAGGGCAGAAGCCAAAGCGCTTTCCTTGGTCGCACCTTTTCCGTTAGTGAAACACATCGGCGAATGCGCATCGCGGATATGCAATGACCACACATTAGGAATGATATTGCGCCACGAAGCGATTTCAATCTTGATGCCCAGGGCTGCCAGTACGCTCGACATATTGGCGATGGTCTGCTCTAAGGGCAAGTCTTTGCCGGCGATATGGGTGCTGGTGCCAGCAGCCGGCTTCAATGCCAACAAGGCCTGCGCATCGGCATCCAGGTTCTCGACTTCTTCAATCACAAACTCGGGCCCGGCTTGCACCACCTTTTTAACCGTACAACGGTCGATGGAGCGCAAGATACCTTGACGGTCTTTATCGGAGATATCCGCCGGCAGCTCAACCTGTATCTTGAAAATCTGCTGGTAACGGTTTTCCGGATCGACAATATTATTCTGTGAGAGACGGATATTTTCAGTGGGGATATTGCGCGTGTTGCAGTACAACTTTACAAAATACGCCGCACACAGGGCCGATGACGCCAGAAAGTAATCGAATGGGCCGGGGGCGGAACCATCGCCTTTATAGCGAATAGACTGGTCTGAAATCACCGTGAAGTCGTCGAACTTGGCTTCCAGTCGTAACTTATCGAGAAAATTGACCTTAATTTCCATTGGGGAATTCCGAAAAGTGCAAAATGATGTGGCGCTATTATCCGTTACCTCGCCATTGCCGTGTAATACATCGATGCTTTCCCGCAATACCGCTGCATAGGAATAGCCAGAAATGTAACCGCGATAGACGCTGGAATCGGTTGCCACAATGGACCATGGCACTCATCCACTTACTTTGAATCGCTATGGTATTTTTTCTTACCGAAAGCAACGCTTAATTGTAAGTAAATTGTAAATGGACTACTCTTCCAAAATGCCTGCGCTTAGATGGGCACCTAGGAGGAGTGTATGAATCAGGGAAAATTGCGCCTACCTACGCAAAAAATATTGCGGGTAGTGCAGTACGACAGGCAAGCCCAAGAAATGAATGGAACGGAAGAGTTCTGGGTAGTGGATATCTACAGCACCAATATTTCTAAACGATGCGGCTCATTTCAGGAGGCTCTGGAGTGGGTAAACCCACCCATCAAGGACAAAATTATGTATTGAGCTTATAAATTAGACCCTGGACTAATTAGAGACCTGGACTAATAGGACGGTCAAATAAATAAAAAGCCCTAGAAGTAGGGCTTTTTATTTTCATTTCTTCGAAATTACTGCTTCAAATTACTGAGCAGCCTTTTCTTTCTCTTCATTAGCGCGTGCCGGGTCTGTAGCCGGTGGAGTTGCTTCTGCTGCCGGGGCTGCTGCAGCACCATCCGGTACATAACGCTCTTCTGGAGTGGGAACATAGC
>JAZKEL010000053.1:0-8491 GCA_040387075.1 Pseudomonadota bacterium | reverse complement strand
CATACGTTGCAGTGAGTCTGTTTGTTTTGACAAGCCGCCTTCAGCAATTTGTGCGAAAGAGATGGCATCGTTAGAGTTACGGATCGCAACAGTCATGCCGCGAACTTGAGCATCCATACGAGTAGCGATGGCCAGGCCAGCTGCGTCGTCTTTGGAGCTATTAACACGAAGACCGGAAGATAAACGTGCCAGTGAAGTGTTAAGGGACGCTTGTGAAGTGTTCAGTGCGCGTTGTGAGTTAAGTGATGCAACGTTGGTGTTAATTACAGCAGCCATGATAAATCTCCTTTAAGTTTAACTTCAAATACATCTCGGTTTGCCTCAGCTTTGCTTGTTTCATCTGCGCCGCTGTATGAATCTTTTATCGGTTATGTTTTGAGAAAATTTAGGGTAGTGACCTTTTTTATTTTCTCGCTACGCCGAAGTGGGCAAGCTTGTGTAAATGATGACGGCTGCAATTACCAAATCTTTAATCCTTTATAAATCAATATCATGAAAATATATTTCAGTACTTCACTACGAATATCACTAGATGAACGGACTTAATCATCACACGTAATATAGGTATAAACCGCACTCAACACCCACAATCGCCCTGTGCGGATCCGCTGTTAAGTTCCACTGTTAAGCGTATGCACCATGGTAGTGAGGGAGTGGAACTTACAAACTAATTAATAAAGAGGGGAAAGCATGCTAAATCCGGATATGGCCAATCCAGATAAATGAGGGCTAACATCGGTCGATGTATGTTCGCTTTATTTACCTCATGTATAGAAAGCGAATATTACTTAAGGAAACACCCGGGAGGAAAGTAAAGATAAGCCAGCAAATATTGTGCTGGTTTTATGACGAACCCGAATCAAGGTCGTTTAATGTGGCGACTTTA
This sequence comes from Pseudomonadota bacterium, assembly GCA_040387075.1. GTDB lineage: Bacteria > Pseudomonadota > Gammaproteobacteria > Burkholderiales > Methylophilaceae > DATHXC01. Next base: position 7,605 of record JAZKEL010000053.1, on the reverse strand, counting down.
TTAACTGGCTAACTTATTAACTAAGTATGCCTTGAAGAATTTCCTGCTGGCGATATCACTCAACTACCGGCAGTTAATCCACCAGGTTGTTCTTGATGGCATAGTGGGTAAGTTCAGCGTTATGCCTTAACTGCATCTTCTCCAGCAGGCGCGAGCGGTACATGCTGATGGTTTTTACCGAAAGCGATAGCTTCTCCGCGATCTCGCCCACAGACAATCCGGATGCAATCATGGTCAATGTCTGGAACTCACGGTCCGACAGCGACTGGTGTAACGCTTTTTCCGTTTCCATGCCTACCTGGTTGGCCAATATCTCCGCCACTTCAGGCGTGATGTATTTTTTACCCTTGGCGACGGTATGGATGGCATTCACCAGCTCGTTCGATGCACTTTGCTTGCACAGGTAGCCTGCAGCACCGGCTTTGAGTGCCCTCACTGCATATTGGTCCTCTTTATGCATCGAGAGCATGAGCACCGCTATGTGGTGATTCTCACGCTTGATGTACTTGAGGGCTTCGATACCGCTACGGTCGGGTAGCGAAATATCCAGCAGCAACACATCGGCTTTTGAATCGGGCATGCATGCCAGGCGGATAGCTTCGGTGGCGTTCTGCGCTTCTGCGATAACCTTGATATCCTGGGTTTCTGCGAGTATCTGCTTCAGGCCCGCCCGTAATATGGCATGGTCGTCGGCGATGATGATATTGATCATGGACTACTCATTCACCTTATTATAGTATCTGGCTGGTTGCATTGCCATTAGTTGCCTGTTAACGCACTTGCTAAATTAGTCGCGTGCTAAAGAAGATGCCTGCAAACCATGGTAATCCTTTCAAGCCTGCACAGGAAGCTTGAAGGTAAGCACGGTCCCCGGCTTGTCTGCGGATGGCTTGCTTATCGCCAGGCTGCCGTTCAGTGCAGCAACCCGCTCATGCATCCCGCGCAGCCCGAATGAATTGGCTTTCAACACATCGCCGGAATGGATGCCCACGCCATCATCGCTTATTTTAAGGACGATTTCATCCGCCGTCGTGCTTAATTCTACACTGGCATGTTTTGCCTTGGCATGCTTGGCGATGTTGGACATGGATTCCTGGCAGATACGGAATAAGGTAATGGCCTGCGCATTGCTGACAGCGATTTCCGGCTCATTGCTGGAGAACGTGCAGGCGATGGCAATCTGCTTCTCGAATTCCTTAGCTTGCCACTCCAGCGCCGCGACGATACCTAACTCCAGTATATTCGGCCGGAGATCGCTGGATATGCGATGCACAGCCTCGAACGTGCTGTCGACGATGGACTCCAGGTTCTGCGCCTGCTCTACGGTTATTTTCTGGTCGGTGGCGATACGGTTGATGATGGAGGATAGCCCGATCTTGATGGCCGTCAGGTTCCCGCCCAGGTCGTCGTGTATCTCGCGCGCAATCCTGCTGCGCTCCTGCTCCTTGATTTGATCCATGTGCGCAGAAAGTTCGATCACGCTGCGCCGCGACTGTTCGATCTCCTGCTTTTCCAGTTTGCTCTGGGTAATATTGGTCATGATGCCTTCCCACTGCACCACACCATTATTCAGGACCATTATTCACCACGCGGGGTATCGAACGCAGGTTAATCCACTTGGTATCCTGCCAGTCGTCGATCCACACCCTGCCCTCCCAGTTCAATAGCCGTAGCTCAATGGTGGAACGCTCGATGCGGCGACGTAATGAGGTGCGGTCACGGGCGTTGATCATGGCGTAAAAAAGCTTGGGGTTGTTCTTGAGTTCATCCGAACTAAGGCCCAGCAAAGCCTTGCAGCCATCGCTCAGGTACACGAAAGCAATCTCGCCGTCCTTGTCCAGCTGGAACTGGAATACCAGGCCGGGCGTGTTGGACACGATGGCCTGGAAGCGCGACTCGCTGTCACGCAGCGCCTGCATCGCATCCTCCTTGGAGGAAAAGTCATTTTTGATGACCAGCACCAGCGACTGGTTTCCGGATTGCAGTTGCATCACACGTAACTGGTCATTGCTGATGATGCCGGCCAGCGGTGCCTGGTCCTGCATGAGCTCGACAAAATGCGTGTGGTCACGGTGGCAGCTGAGGTGTACTTTCAGCGTTTGCTTGCTCACCCCCAGCAACGCATCCAGGCTCAACTGTCGCAGACCTTCTATGTCACAGCCAACATTACGGAATACGCTCTGGCTTGCATTGACGATATCGAGGGTGGCGGCATCCAGCAGGAATACCTCATCCGACACGCCGAGCAGCAGCGCTTCCAGCAAGGCCGGGGTAATGGCAGGCGTATTGATGAGTGCTGAAAGATCAGGCTGCGACAAAGGTAAATTCCTGCTGCGATTCAGATTGGAGTGGCGATATTGGCATCAACGTATGTGCATTCCATTTGTACCGGCTTTGAAGGTATATATGCAAATTCAAGAGTGTGTCAATATCATTGAGTTAAGGGCTAAACACCGCGGTGTTCGAATCCTGCCAGATGCTTAGCGATACTATAATAGTTTTTTCTATGTGATTTTTAATTTAATGCATTCCATGCACTTAGCGACCCGCCGATTGGCTAACCCCTACAAACTCCACATTGGAGCAGTTCATGCATAAGCCGCTGTTTGCCTGGCCTGCGCCCCCCTATTTCAGCTTTGTGGCCACGGATGGCAATGCGGGCCCGGAAAGCTGCGTCATCTATTATACAAACGGCAATAAGCTGGCCGGCACGCTTAGCCAGTTTTCACCAGAACAGTCGATGGTCGTTATACAACCTACCGACCAGGCAGAATCTCTCACCATTAACCTGGTAGAGGTCAAAAGTATCCAGCTGTTACAGCCGCATGAGCTTCAGCATGAAACGGAATTCCTGGAGTCGCGTGCACAGGAATCGTTGCCGGAAGTCGAACGGCAAACCTACACGGTCGAGTTTGTCGACAATGAGCTAGTGATCGGCTATACGCTGGGCTACCTCAATACCGAATACGGTCTGTACGTCTACCCCATCACCAAGAATGAAAAGATACTGCCCTGCTTTATCTCGCGGCATGCCATCAAAAGCTACAAGATAGGCTTGCTCATCGGCGAAAAACTGCTGGAGGAAAAGGTCGCAAGCAAGGACAACATTGAAGATGCGCTTAAACGGCAATCCGAGTTGCGGGTGCAGCGTATCGGCGACTACTTATCCGAACACCAGATCATTTCCGCCGAGCAGCTGAGGCAGGCTATCCAGTACCAGGAGAAACAGCCCATCCTCAAACTCGGCGAAGCCTTACAGCAATTGCAATTGCTGACAAAAGCGCAACTGGATGAGGCGCTGGAAAAGCAGAAAGAGAATCGCCTGTTGCCCCTGGGCCAGATACTGATCCAGATGGGCGTCATCGATGAGCGCACGCTCAAGGGCGCCATGGCCAGCAAGCTGGGCATTCCGTATGTCAGCCTGGCGAACTTCAATTTCGACCCCAATGCCACCACCCTGGTAGGTGCCGCCATCGCCCGCAAGGAGATGCTGGTACCGCTCTGCCTGTACGGAGGTGCCTTGGTCGTTGCCCTGGAAAACCCGATGAACACCCGGGCCATCGAAGCGCTGCGCTTCAGTACGCAGATGAAGATATTGCCTGCCATGGCACCCCGCGAGGATATACAGGCTGCCATAAGCGCCTGCTATGGCGAGCAGGGAGTGACTCAAGGTAGCGACAATTTCGGCGGCAGCGGCGCCGAAGTCGGCATCGACGACCTGGCGACACGCTTGTTCAGCGAAGACATCCAGGACGACAACATCGATGAAAAAGCCGTCACGGAGTCCGACAATACGCTGGTCCAGCTCGTCAACAAGATGATACTGGATGCCTACCGCGACGGCGTGTCCGACATCCACATCGAAACCTACCCGGAAAAGAAGAATACCCAGGTACGCTTTCGAAAAGACGGCTCCATGACCCAGTACCTGGAGATCCCCGCCAATTTCCGCAATGCGCTGATCTCGCGCATCAAGATCATGTCGCAGCTGGATATCTCGGAACGCCGCAAGCCGCAGGACGGCAAGCTGGACTTCAAGCAATTCGGCCCGGCCAAGGTGGAGTTGCGTGTGGCGACCATCCCTACTGCAAATGGACTCGAGGATGTGGTGATGCGGGTGCTGGCGGCTGCCAAACCGGTTCCCGTCGACAAGCTGGGCATCGAAACCGGCCGCCTGGATTTGCTGAAGAAGCTCATCCAGCAACCCTACGGGCTCATACTGGTATGCGGCCCCACCGGCTCAGGCAAGACCACCACACTGCATTCGCTGCTGGGCTTCATCAACACGCCGGATCGCAAGATATGGACAGCGGAAGACCCGGTAGAGATTACCCAGGCAGGCTTACGGCAAGTCCAGATGAACGCCAAGATAGGCTGGACCTTCGCCGCTGCCATGCGCAGTTTCCTGCGTGCCGACCCTGACGTGATCATGGTGGGTGAAATGCGCGACCAGGAGACGACCAAGATCGGCATCGAAGCCTCGCTCACCGGCCACCTGGTATTGTCCACGCTGCATACCAATAGCGCGCCGGAAAGCGTCACCCGCATGCTCGACCTCGGCATGGATCCCTTCAATTTCGCTGATGCGCTGTTGGCCATACTCGCCCAGCGCCTGGCCAAGAGCTTGTGCCCGAAATGCAAGGAATCGTATATTGCCGAAGACGAGGAAATCGAGACGCTGGCACTGGAATATTGCGAAGGAACGGCATGGGACAGCAAGGACATCATCGTCGAATGGAAAACCGTGCATGCGAAAGACGGCAAGTTCACGCTGTGCCGCAGCAAGGGTTGCGAACATTGCAGCAAGACCGGCTACAAAGGCCGCCTCGGCCTATATGAGCTGATGACCATCAACCCTGCCCTTAAGCACCTGATCCAGACACGTGCGCCCGTGACCGAATTGTTCCGCGAAGCGCTGGATAGCGGCATGCGCACCTTGAAGCAGGACGGTATCGCCAAGGTGTTGCAGGGCAATACGGATATCATCCAGATTCGCGCGGTCTGCGTATAAGCTGGCGAAAAGAACGATGTAAAAATCAAATCCGGGATTTAAGTGATAATCATGGCGATTCTTCTGGAATCGCCATCAGTGGCTGGATATTACCCTTGCGGAATCTGAGGGCAGAAATTTAAATAGAATTAAATGTAAAGTTAAATAAAGTGCTAAATCAAAGTGCTAATAAACTGCAATGAACTCAGGCTTCTTTAAGCATATATACATGGATGGAAAGCATTGAACGTTCCGTTAACACGCTCGGCACAGTTGTTCCAGGAAGGCGCACAGGCAGAAGCCGCCGAAGACTACCTGCTTGCACTCGCCAAGTTCAGCAGCTCACTGGAAATGGACGGTAACCAGAACAAGACATGGGCGCGCATCGGCAGCATCTTCATACGCCTCGGAAAATGGCAGCAGGCGGTAGACACCTTCGAATTCATATTGAAACTGGAGCCCGACAATGGCGAGGCTTACCACGGCCTGGCCATGGCATACCAGCAGATGGGCCAGGTTGAACAGGCCTGTATCCACATCGACAAAGCCATACAGCTGCGGCCTGACAGTTCGTCGACCGCCTTGCTGCATGCCTGCATCCATGCCGGTGCCGATACCGACCAGGCAAACACGCTGCGGCTGTTCAGGCATTGGGGAGAGCGCTTCGCCGATCCGCTCATTAAAACAACCATTCCTCTAAAAATAGACCGCACACCCGGGCGGCCATTAAACATTGGGTATATCTCCGGCGACATGCGTGAACACTCGGTTGCCTTCTTCCTGGCACCTGTTTTTGCCCACCACAATCCGCAGTCTGTACATGTCAGTGTTTTTTCAACCGGCGCCCAAAAGGATGCCATGACTGCACATTTGAAAGGCCTGGTGCCCGCATGGTTCAACGTGGCGTCACTGAACGACGATGCCCTGTTCACGTTAATCCGCAAACAAAAGATCGACGTGCTGGTCGACCTATCCGGGCATACCGAAGGCCAGCGCCTGCAGGTATTTGCCCGACGCGTAGCCCCTGTGCAAGTTACATGGCTAGGGTTTATGTTCACCCTTGGCTTGAAAGCCATGGACTACAGGCTGACGGATTTTGCGATGGATCCGCCCGGCAACGAAAACTGGTACGTAGAGAAATTATTCCGCTTGCATTGCATGGCTAGTTATTCGCCGCCACCGGATACCGAAATGGCAGAAGACCCGCCCATGCTGGCCAACGATGGCCCCATGCTGGTTTCACTCAACCATTCCCGCAAGCTGACCGATGAGATGCTGCTGCTGTGGCGGCAGATCATGCTGCTAAGGCCGGATTGCAGCCTGTTGCTGCATGTGAACGAGTCGTCGCTTGAAGATGCGGTTGCTGCCATGCAGCCCCGGCTGGAACGGCTGGAGTTCCCGCTGGACAGGATACTCATTTCGCCGCACGTGCCTTTGCAGGAATTCATGCAACGCGGCCACATAGCCGATATTGCATTGGACACCACACCGTTATCGGGCGGCACCACCACCTTGCATGCATTGTGGATGGGCCTGCCGGTGGTAGCCTTCGAGGCGGATGTGGCGGTATCGAGCGCTACCGCCAACACTTTGAAGAGCTTGAGCCTGGACGACTGGATCGCCTATGATGCACCGTCGTATATCGCAAAAGTACTGGCGCTGATGGATGACCCACAAGCACTTAAATCGCACCGCGCCACGATCAGGGGAAAAATGGAAGCGGGTGTGCTGATGGATTATCCGGCACGTTGCAAGGAACTGGAGCGCGCTTACCGGCTGATGTGGTTTAATTACCTGCTGGATGAACCAAGGTACCTGGATGTCGGTTTCGACAGCGACCATGAACTACTGGCCGTGAACGAGGAACTGCAAACTAACTGAATGCCGCTAAGCGTACAGACCATCATGATCGAGCCAACTAAAATAACGTCAAAGCCGCTGCCATGAAAATACCCCTGCTACTTCCCGTCGTGCCTGACCGTGAAGCCTTGTGGCCGTATCTTGGCCGCATAGACCAGGCACGCCATTATTCCAATTTCGGGCCGTTGGTCAGGGAACTCGAGTCGCGACTGGCGCAACGCTTCAAATCGCATACCGCGCTCGATATGCATGTCGCCACGGTCAGCAGCGCCACGTTAGGGATAGAACTGGCACTGGCCACGCTGGATCTGCCGCCAGGGTCCGCCATACTGGTGCCTGCACTGACCTTCGTCGCCACATTGACTGCCGTCATCCGCGCCGGCCACACCCCAGTGGTGGCAGATATCGACCTTGAGAGCTGGCTACTCACGCCTGGCATCGTAGAGGCCGCCATCCGGGAGACTGGCGCCAAGGCGGCCCTGGTAGTGGCCACCTTCGGCCAGGCACAGGACAGCAAAGCCTGGGGTGAATTCCAGCAGAAAACCGGCGTGCGCATCGTTATCGACGCAGCCGGCGCATTCGGCAACCAATGGGTGGATGCCGGAGACCTCCCGGTTGTATTCAGCATGCATGCCACCAAATCACTGACTGCAGGCGAAGGCGGTTTCGTGGTCTGTGCAAACCCGGCGACCACTAACCTGGTGCGGGAGATGAGCAACTTCGGCATCAACCTCGACGTTAAAAAATCGCTGCCT
>JAZKEL010000052.1:0-8563 GCA_040387075.1 Pseudomonadota bacterium | reverse complement strand
GACGACGAGATCATGCTGATCACTACCGGCGGCGTGCTGATCCGTACCCGCGTCAAGGAAATACGCGAGCTTGGCCGCGCCACACAGGGCGTCACCCTGATCAATCTGGGCGAAGGCGAGAAATTGTCCGGCCTGGAAAAAGTTGTCGAGACCGACGATGACGAAGGCGACGTAAGCAGCGAGTAATCCCGCCATGACGCAAATCTATAATTTCTCTGCCGGACCGGCGGTATTGCCCAAGGAAGTGCTGGAACAGGCGCGCGACGAGATGCTGGACTGGCACGGTTCCGGCATGTCCATCATGGAAATGTCGCACCGCGGCAAGGAGTTCATGGGCATCGCTGCTGAAGCGGAGGCCGACCTGCGCGAGTTGATGGCGATTCCGCATAACTACAAAGTCCTGTTTCTGCAGGGCGGGGCGCATAGCCAGTTTTCCATGGTACCGATGAATCTGCTGGGAGCTAAAACTTCGGCCGATTACCTGGACACCGGCATCTGGTCGAAAAAAGCCATCGACGAAGCCGGTCGCTACTGCACAGTCAATATCGCCGCATCTTCGGCCGACCGCAATTACACCTACGCGCCTGCCTTCAGCGAGTGGAAACTGGATAAAGACGCGGCCTATGTGCATTTCACTTCCAACGAAACCATAGGCGGCGTCGAGATATTCGAGACGCCGGACACAGGCGATGTGCCCCTGGTCTGCGACATGTCGTCGCATATCCTGTCACGCCCGGTGGACATCAAAAAATACGGCATCATCTACGCCGGTGCGCAAAAGAACATCGGCCCTGCCGGCCTGACCATCGTCATCGTGCGAGACGACCTGATCGGGCATACGCTGCCCGGCACGCCGACCATGTTCGACTACAAGATCCATGCCGATAACGATTCCATGTACAACACGCCGCCAACCTATGCCATGTATATCGCTGGCCTGGTATTCAAGCTTCTGAAAGCCAAAGGCGGCCTGGCGGAAATGGAAAAAGCGAATATCGCCAAGTCTCGGCTGCTCTACGATTACCTGGATAGCTCGGATTTTTACCATTCGCCGATTGCCGTCGAAAACCGCTCACGCATGAACGTGCCGTTCACCCTGAAAGACAGCGCACTGGACCAGCCCTTTCTTGAGCTGTCGCATAAGGCCGGCTTGCTGCAACTCAAGGGGCATAAGCTGGTTGGCGGCATGCGCGCCTCAATCTATAACGCCATGCCCATCGAGGGCGTACAGGCACTGGTAAGCTTCATGCAGGATTTTGCGAAAGCGCGTGGCTAACATGAGTGACCAGCTGAAACAGCACCGCGACCAGATCGACGCCATCGACGAGCAACTGCTCAAGCTGGCTAACGAGCGTGCCAAACACGCCAGGGAGATCGGCAACCTCAAGAACGGCGGCCCGATCTACAGGCCGGAACGCGAAGCGCAGGTATTGCGCCGGCTGATGGAACAAAACCAGGGGCCTCTCTCGGATGAAGCGGTAACGGGTATCTTCCGTGCTGTCATGTCCAACTGCCGCGCGCTTGAAAAAGAACTGACGGTCGCTTTCCTTGGGCCCTTGGGCACGTTCAGCGAAGAGGCAGCCAATAAGCAGTTCGGCGGTCTGTCCTCGCCACTGCAATGCGCATCCATCGATGAAGTGTTCCGCATGGTGGAATCCGGCAAGGCTGATTATGGCGTGGTGCCGGTAGAGAATTCCACAGAAGGCGCGGTCGGCCGTACGCTGGATATGCTGATGTCTACCAGCCTGCACATTTGCGGCGAGGTGGCATTGGCTGTCCACCATAACCTGCTGAGCAAAGCATCCGACAAGAGCCAGGTACGCAAGCTTTATTCGCATGCACAATCCTTGTCGCAATGCCATGAATGGCTGAACCAGAACCTGCCGAATATCGAGCGCCAGGCCGTCGCCAGCAATGCCGAAGCCGCCAGGCTGGCTGCTACCGAGCAAGGGGCTGCCGCCATCGCCAGCAGCCGTGCGGCGGAACTATTCGAGCTGAACAACATCGCCGAGAATATAGAGGACGACCCTAAAAACACCACACGCTTCCTGGTGCTGGCCGCGCACGACGTTGCACCATCAGGCAAGGACAAAACGTCACTGGTCATCGCAGCTAAGAATGTGCCGGGCGCCATACTTTCCTTGCTGGAGCCGCTGGCCGCACACAAGGTGAGCATGACCAAACTGGAGTCTCGGCCATCCAGGGTGGGCATGTGGGAATACATGTTTTTTGTCGATATCGAAGGTCATCACCAGGATGCGCACGTCGCGGCTGCCCTGGCGGAGCTTGAACAGCGTGCCTCCATGCTGAAAGTCCTGGGCTCCTATCCTGTGGCCGTTATATGATGGTTTCCGTCTAGCCAGTTCCAGCGCTGAACGCATCCAACGCTATGCCTATCACCCAGGAGCTACTGGAATCTGCCGAGTTGAATCCAGCGACACTCTCTTTTAAAAACCCCCAGCTTGAGAAGCATTACCACCAGTACGATTTGTTGCGGGTGCGGCGCCAATCCAGGATAGCGTTGGTGGTGGGCGGGGTGCTGTATGGCCTCTACGGCGTGATGGATTACCTGTTCATCCCCAGCCACGATTTCATCAAGGCCTTGTACCTGCACGTGATGGCACTGATGATCGCCTTTTCCGTATTTGCCCTGACATATGCCCCCAATTTTTCCCGCTTCAACCAGCACCTGCTCTTCGTCGCCGGTTTTTTTGCAGGATTCGGCCTGCTCGGCAAGATGACCTATTTGCCGCCTGCCGCCATCAGCCTGTTCTATGCGGGCATTATATTGATCACCTTCTGGGGGCATTATTTCTCCGGCATGCGTTTCATCGTCGCAACGTTGGCAGGTGTCCTGCTATTGCTGATATTCAACCTTATGTTCCGCAACCTGCCTTTATGGACGATGTTCAGCTATGACTTCTTTATCGTCTCCGCCAATATCCTCGGTGCCTTTGCCAGTTACGTGGGCGAAAAGCAGAACAGGATGTTGTTCCTCAGGGAGAAGGAGCTGGACACCGAACGCCACCTGCAGCACGAGCGCGCTCTGCATGACAGATTGACCGGGCTGCCCAATCGCGAGTTGCTGTACGACCGCATTGAGCAGGCCATCAACTATGGCATACGCAGCAAACAGAGCAATGCGGCGCTATTCATCGATCTCGATAAATTCAAGCCCATCAACGATACCTACGGGCATGCCGTAGGCGACCTCGTGTTGCTGGAAGTCACCGCCCGTTTCAAGCAGGTCGTCCGCGAGGCGGATACGCTATCGCGCCTGGGTGGCGACGAGTTTTTCGTACTGGCTAAGAACATCCCGCAGGATGCCGCACTTGGTCTGGCCAAGAAGCTACTGAAGCAGTTCGATGCCCCTATAGTGCTGGCGAATGTTGCCCCCATCAAGCATCTTTCAGCCAGCATAGGGGTTTGCATGTTTCCGTATCCCGGCGCCACCGCTATCGACGTGGTAAGGCGTGCAGACCATGCCATGTACAGTGTGAAGCATGCCGGAAGGGCGGGCATTTCGCTGTCGCCCATGCCACCAGATCCCCAGCCGGCCGCTTAGTTTTTGAGTCATTTTATTTACTGATATTTCTATCGAGGTTTTATTGTGAACAGCATGTGCGAATTGGCACCATCTTATATACGCTCCATTGCCCCTTACCAGGGTGGCAAGCCCATCAGCGAACTGGCCCGTGAAATGGGCCTGGAAGTCGAGCAGATCATCAAGCTCGCCTCCAATGAGAACCCCTTAGGCATCGGCCCGATGGCGCAGGATGCAATACAGGAAGCCTTGCAGGACATCGCCCTCTATCCGGATGGCAACAGCTTTGCCTTGCGTGATGCGGTTTCCCGCAAATTCTCGGTCAGGCCCGAGCAGCTGATATTCGGCAACGGTTCCAACGATATCCTTGAGCTTTCGGCCCGCGCATGTTTGAGTGCCGGGTTTGAGGCCATCTATTCGCAACATGCATTCGCCGTTTATCCCCTGGTTACCCAGGCAGTGGGTGCTACCGGTGTTGTCGTGCCCGCCAGGGATTTCGGCCACGACCTTGACGCCATGCTGGCGGCCATTACACCGCAAACTAAAATCATCTTTATCGCCAACCCCAATAACCCGACAGGCACTTTGCTAGCCAAGGATGCGGTGCATGCATTCCTCAAGAAAGTACCCAGGCAGACCCTGGTGGTGCTGGATGAAGCGTACGATGAATACCTGCCTGAGGAATACAAATCGGAGGCGATGACCTGGCTGGGCGAATTCGATAACTTGATCATTTCGCGTACCTTCTCCAAAGCCTATGGCCTGGCAGGATTGCGCATAGGCTTCGGTGTGGCATCGGCGGAAGTGGCTGACATGATGAACCGCTTGCGCCAGCCTTTCAACGTCAATAGCCTGGCCCAAGCCGCCGCCGTGGCGTCGCTGGAAGACGATGACTTTGTGGCACGCACCTATGCGCTCAACCAGGCGGGCATGCTGCAACTGACGCGTGGCTTGCAGGAATTGGGATTGAGTTATATTCCCTCGTTCGGCAATTTCGTCAGTTTCCGTATCGATGACGCGATGACCGTCTACAGGCGCCTGCTGGAAAAGGGCATCATTGTGCGCCCCATTGCCAACTATGATATGGCGGATTACCTGCGTGTCAGTATCGGCCTGTATTCTGAGAATGCCCGTTTCCTGGAAGTGTTGACTGAAATCGTAAATGCAGTAGCCTGATAGTTGCTCATGATTATCATGATTATCATGATTATCATGACCCGCATTTCCATGTTTTTGCCCTGTCATAACCGCCGATGAACGGCCACAATGCACTTACACCACTGCTGTAACAAAATGTAAGTGGTGCAACGTTCGAATCAACTTTAAGGAGATTTATTATGTGGACCAAGCCAGCAGTGACAGAAATGCGTTTCGGTTTTGAAGTAACAATGTACGTATGCAATCGTTAAGATTGCATCAACAAAAGTGCAATCATTAATATTGCATCAAAAATTACTCCATTATTAAGATGGATAATAAACAATGCAATCATTAAAGATTGCAACGTAGTAGATGGTTTGGTCTGGGCTACCTGATGTAGCCCAGATTGTTTTTCGGGACTATAGTTTGACAGTTGCTAATGTTCCTAGCGTAATGCTTGGAAGCAACTCACGAATCAAGATTATCAACAATTACCAGAGAGTTTGAATGCATATTCACGTACTAGGCGCAGCAGCAGGAGGCGGTTTTCCGCAGTGGAATTGCAATTGCCAGAATTGCGACGGATTACGCAAAGGCACCATCAAAGCCACCAAGCGTACCCAGTCTTCGATCTGCGTGAGCGGTGACGGTATCAACTGGGTACTGTTCAATACCTCGCCGGATGTACTGCAGCAGATCCAGGATTTTGCACCCTTGCAACCGGGCCGCGCCATACGCGATAGCGGCATAGTAGGCATCGTATTGATCGATGCCCAGATCGACCATACAACCGGCCTGCTCATGCTGCGTGAAGGCCAGGTCAAGCGTGAAATCTATTGTACGGATATGGTCTACCAGGACCTGACAACCGGCAATCCGCTATTGAATATCCTCGGTCATTATTGCGGAATCAACCGCCATAATGTGCCGACAGACGGCACTACCTCGTTTGAAGTACCGGGTGCAGCCAATCTTAAATTCACTGCCGTGGCGTTGAAGAGCGCCGCTCCCCCGTATTCCCCGCACCGCAACGATCCGCATCCCGGCGATACCATCGGCGTGTTGATCGAAGACACCAGCAGTGGCAAGAAATGCTTTTACTCACCAGGCCTGGGTGAGATCGAACCGCATATCCCGGCGTTGATGGAACAGGCCGACTGCATCATGGTGGACGGCACTTTCTGGACGAATACCGAAATGATCGACATGGGGCTGATGACCAAGAAGGCGCGCGATATCGGGCATAACCCGCAATCCGGCGAAGGCGGCATGATCGAAGTGCTTGACCAGTATCCGCAAGCCCGGCGCGTACTGATCCATATCAATAATACCAACCCGATTTTGAGGGAAGATTCCGCAGAGCGAGCCGAGCTCACCCGTCATGGCATCGAAGTGGCATACGACGGCATGGACATCATCCTTTAGGAGGCCAACATGAATGCAGTGACCAATAACCTGACAGCACAAACAGGTGCAGAAATGTTAGAAGCGCCATGGACGCGCGAAGAATTCGAAGAAAAACTGCGTGAAAAGGGCAAGGGTTACCATATCTACCATCCTTTCCATGTGATGATGTATGAAGGCAAGTTGACCCAGGCGCAGTTGCAGAGCTGGGTCGCCAACCGTTTCTATTACCAGATCGGCATCCCGCAAAAGGATGCTGCGATCCTGTCCAACTGCCCTGATAAAGAGATACGCAAGGAATGGATAGTCCGCATCACCGATCACGACGGCGACGGCGTGAATGAAGGCGGCATCGAGGCATGGATCAAGCTGGGCCAGGCGGTCGGCCTGACGCGGGAAGACATCACGTCGCTTAAGCTGGTGAGCCCGGGCGTGCGTTTTGCGGTAGATGCCTACATCAATTTCGCCCGCCAGCGTTCGTGGCAGGAGTCGGTCTGCTCTTCACTGACCGAGTTGTTTGCACCGCATATCCACCAGCAGCGCATCAGTTCCTGGCCGACCATGTACCCGTGGATTAAAGAGGAAGGCTTGGTGTATTTCAAGAAGCGCCTGACGGAAGCCCGGCGTGACGTGGAGCAGGGGCTGGGTGTCACCCTGGACTATTTCAGTACCAGCCGCGCCATGCAGGAAAAAGCGCTGGATATCCTGCAATTCAAGCTGGACGTGCTGTGGGTGATCGCAGATTCCATCATGCTGGCATCGACCACCATCAAGGTCGAAGACCGCGATTACCTGCGCCAGCCCAGGTAGTTACCTACTACTAATTATCAACAGATACCAAGATTCGGATATGCAATGACTGATGACCAGATAGGCAACGACGATATATACAAGCTAGCCAGGCATTACCGTTTCCAATGGGAAGAAGCCCAGCAATGTTATGTGCTGCTGTTCCCGGAAGGCATGATCAAGCTGAATGGCGGAGCCGGAGAGGTGATCAAGCGTGTGGACGGTAACAAAACAGTCGCCGATGTTGTCCAAGAATTAGAGGCTGAATTTCCAGGTGTGCCTGATCTGCAAAGCGATATCCTGGCAATGTTCAAACTGGCATTCGATAAGGCCTGGCTTGAAAAAACCAATTAAAAAAATAGAATCACCCATATATTAAAGAGTTGCCATTCATTCAATAAACGGCAGCCACAAGCAGTAACAAGGAGTAGCAAAATGACACAAGCATCGTTAGGTGAATCTGTCGTACAAAAGGTGGTGCAAGCGGGCCAGAATAACGGCGTAGCTGCGTCACAAACGCATACCCAGCCTTTATGGCTGCTGGCTGAAGTTACCTACCGCTGCCCCCTGCATTGTGCTTTCTGCTATAACCCGACCGATTACGACAAACATACCAAGAACGAACTCACCACCGAACAATGGATCGACGCCCTGCGCGATGCCCGTAAGCTGGGGGCTTTGCAGTTGGGTATCTCCGGCGGCGAACCTCTTTTGCGTGATGACATCGAAGACATCGTCATAGAGGCGCGCAAGCTCGGTTACTACAGCAACCTCATTACCTCAGGTGTAGGCCTGACCGAGAAGCGCATCCAGGCCTTCAAGGAAGGTGGCCTGGACCATATCCAGTTGTCCATGCACGACATCACCGAAGAGATCAACAATTTCATCACCAATACCAGGACCTTTGAACTGAAGAAGAAGGTGGCGGCCATGATCAAGAACCACGGCTATCCCATGGTGCTGAACGTAGTGATTCATCGCTATAACATCGGGCATATCAAAGAGATACTTGAAATGGCAGAAGCCCTGGGTGCGGACTATGTCGAGCTGGCCAATACCCAGTATTACGGCTGGTCGCTCATTAACCGCAGCCAGTTGATGCCGACTAAGGAACAGATCGACCACGCAGAAATGATCACCAATGAATTCCGTGCCAAGGTCGGTAAGAAGATGCAGATTTTCTTCGTGGTGCCGGATTACTTCTCCGACCGCCCCAAGAAGTGCATGAACGGCTGGGGCGAAGTGTTCATGATCGTCACTGCCAACGGCGATGTGTTGCCTTGCCATTCCGCAAGGGTCTTGCCGGGCATGGAGTTCCCCAATGTCAGGGAACGCGGCCTGGAATGGGCGTGGAAGGAATCGCCGGCATTCAACAAATACCGCGGCAAGGACTGGATGAAGGAGCCGTGCCGGAGCTGCCCTGAGCAAGACAAGGACCTGAGCGGCTGCCGTTGCCAGGCCTTCCTGCTTACTGGCGATGCTGAAATTGCCGACCCGGTCTGCAACCTGTCGCCATATCACCATGTGATCGAAAAAGCGATTGAGGACTCCAAGAATCCGCAACTGCAGGCGCATCCCATCGTATTCCGTACCGATAAGAACTCGAAGAAATTCGTCAATAATGAATTGCCGGAACTGGTGCAGGAGTTTCATGCGCTGCCTTAAGCCATCCTGAAAAGTAAAGCG
>JAZKEL010000051.1:0-5511 GCA_040387075.1 Pseudomonadota bacterium | reverse complement strand
CGATTTCCCCACCTTGCCGGTGCGCAGTGCATCTATCACTTGCTCTTTATTGCCATCCGCCACCACCTTGCCGCCATCGATGACGATGATGCGGTTGATCAGGTCGAATAAGGAAGAGCGATGGGTAATCACCACCATGGTCTTATTAACCGAAATATCAATTAATCGTTTCTTTACCAGTTCTTCACCGGAGTGATCCATCGCGCTGGTAGGCTCGTCCAGCAATAGTATGGAAGGGCTGTCTATCATCGCCCGTGCGATGCCCACCCCCTGGCGCTGGCCGCCAGAAAGCGTTTCCCCACGTTCGCCGACCGCCATATCGAAACCTTTGGGATGCATGTTGATGAATTCATCGATGCCGCCCAGCCTGGCCGCATTCAAAATCTGCGCATCGTCCGCATGCGGGCTGGAAATCGTGATGTTGTCGCGCATGGAGCCGTAAAACAGGGTGGTGTCCTGCTGTACGTACCCGATAAACCGCCGTAACTCGGCGGGATCGATCTGCCGGGAGTCGATGCCGTCGATGAGTATCGCGCCGGAAGTCGGCTGGTACAGCCCAAGGATCAATTTGTGGATGGTGGATTTACCGGAACCCATACGCCCGAGGATCGCCGTATGCTCGCCTGCATTGATCTTGAATGACACATTGCTGAGCGCATTCATTTCTGCGCCGGGATAGGCAAAGCTGACATCGCGGAACTCGATATTGCCCTTGAAGGCGGTACGCGACAGGAAATTGGAATCGCTGGGACGCTCTTCGAGTTTGCCCATGATGTCTTCGAGCGAAGTAAGCGCGGTAGAAGCATTGTGGTACTGACTCATCAGCCCTGCCGTTTGAGCAATGGGCGCCAGGGCCCGACTCGCCAGCATGGTGCATGCGATCAATCCGCCCATGGTCAAGTCGCCATTGACCACCAGGTAGACGCCCAGCAATACCAGGATGACATTGGTCAATTGCTGGATGCAGGTGGAGCCGTTGTTAATGGAAGCGGAGAGCAGTTTAAGCTTGCCGCTGACCTCGGTGAGGAACGTGGCGCTCTTCTCCCATTTGCGCTGCATATACCCTTCAATACCCAGCGCCTTCACCGTTTCCAGGCCCACCAGGCTTTCAATCAGGGTAGCGTTGCGGATCGCACCTGCACGAAACATGGTCTCGGAAAGCGCATGCATCCTGGTCTGCACGCTGAAGGAATACACCAGCATGATGAGGGCGCCAATGGCCACCGGGATCACCATCTGCCAGGCGATCCAGGCCATCACCGCAAAGAAAATCAGCGCGAACGGAATATCGATCAGCGTCGTGATCGTGGCGGAGGTTATGAAATCGCGGACTGTTTCGAAGGAACGCAGGTTGGAGGCGAAAGAGCCGACCGAGTTAGGCCGTTGTTCGAGACGCGTACCCAGTACTTTTTCCATGATACGGGAGGACAACTTGATGTCCACACGGTGGCTGGCCCAATCCAGGAAATACCCGCGCATGGTGCGCAGGATGAAATCGGCACAGACCACCAGCGACACGCCGATGACCAGCACCCAGAGCGTTTCCACCGATTTATTGGGCACGATACGGTCGTATACATTCATCGTGAAAATCGGCATTGCCAGCGCAAATATATTGATGAGCAAAGCGACCAGCATGATGTCGCGGTATAGATGGTTGTTTTCCGCCAGCGTGCCCCAGAACCAATGCTTGAGGCGCACATTGCCGACCGCGGGTGCCCGACTATCGAACGTAAACCTGGGTTTCGCTGCAATGGCATAGCCTGTGTAACGCTCTTCAAGTTCCTCCACCTTAAGCGTTATCTCTGCATCGCCCAGTTCAGGGAAAATCACGCGGGCATGCCTGCGGTCGGCATCCCACCCTAATAACAGGCAGGCTTCACGTTGCTGAAGCAACAGGATGCAAGGCAGGAACTGCTTGCCGATGCCCTGCAACGGTTTTTTTATGACATTGCTCACCAGGTTGGCGCGTTCCGCCGCCCGCTTGATCAACGCCGGTGTCATGTAGCCATCGCTCAAGGGCAAACCTGCAGTCAAGGCGTCCCGCGTGATGGCAATGCCGTGGATGCGGCAGAGGATGCTTAAGCAAGCAAGCAGGCTGTCGGCAGGCGATGATTGTTCGGTATGGATCGACGCTTCAGGGTTCATAGGCCCTTAGCTAAAGACGGTAAAACCAGGAATTGAGCGGTACACATGAAGGCTGTTGATCAGGGCAGCCAGATTATTTGACAGGTTCGAAAAGGTCGATCAGTTGTTGGATCACTTCTTCATCCGTGCCGTTTAATGTAAGCGGTGCATCTCCTCTGGCGGCGTGGGTAAAAAACCACTCGCCTTTTCTTTCGGTCCGGCTTAATGTTCCCAGCCGCTTGCCGGACCGTGAGACTTTGATCCAGTAATTTTCAAAATCAAAGGCAAGCGTTTCTTGCGTAGGTTCGTTCAGGGGCGGGGTCAATCCCTCAAAAGAAAGCATGGCCTGTAGTTGGGATTTGACCTGGGATAGATTGCCGAAGAGCTGGATATTCTTATTGGTGAGCGTAGAACAAACGTTATACGAGTCGGTAGCAGAGGTATAGGACAGGAACCCGACCTCCTGGTTACGTTCAAAAATACGCCATCCATCGCTTTCCCTAATGTATTCCACATTAGCGGCTAGGAGAGGCTGCTGTGCCACTGAAATAGTTTTCATATGACCGCCTTTTGAGTACTTCAGTACTCATTTACATTTATAAACAATATGTTATAAAACATTAACATATTGCTGGCGTTATACAAAGCCGCAATTCCAGGGATGATTCAGTGGAATAGTTAAACGCTTATTGGATTGAAGTTGTGTAGCAACTAACGCATAACATCATTGAGCAGTGCGGGATATGCCTGCATGTGAAGACGAAGACAGATCGAGCAGGGGCTCGATCATTGGGAACAGCCGGTGATAAAGGAATTGTGGCGCCAGCTATGTAAACTAATTATGTAAACTAGCTATCTACAAACAGCTATGAATTAAGCATCTACTGGCGCGGGGTTATGGCCAATTGAGGTATCGCTTATATTCCCAGTCGCTCACCGAGCGGCAATAGTCCGTCCACTCCTGTTTTTTAATCGCAACATACTCCGCCACAAACTCACTGCCCAAGGCTGAGCTTAGGACATTATCCTGCGACAAGGCGAGCAGCGATTCGCCCAGCGTTTGCGGTAAAGGCCGCACGCCGCGTTCGATAAACTCCCGCTCATCCCATTCGTAGATATCCTCGTCTATCGGCAGGGGAGGCGCCAGGTTCTTATCCATGCCGTCCAGCATGGCGGCGATGGTCGATGCCAGCACGGCGTAGATGTTACTGCTGCCGTCGCTCAAGCGGAATTCGATACGGCCTGCCACCACGCGAGCCACGGTAGTTCGGTTGTTATAGCCCCATGCGGCATGGGCTGGCGCCCAGGTCGTGCCGGAAAGCGATTGCCCGATGACCAGCCGCTTGTATGAATTGACGGTAGGCGCATGAAACGCTGCCAATGCCATGCTGTGTGCCAGCAACCCGGCAATGCACTGCCGACCGGTGACGGATAATCCATGCGTATCGGCGCTGTCCGCCATGACTGCATTGCCTTCTTCATCGCTGAATGACAGGTGCAAATGCAGGCCGCTGCCCGGCCTGTCCGGGAAGGGTTTGGGCATGAGGCTGAAGATGAGCCCGGCTTCCTCGGCAATATGGCTGGCCGCCATCTTGAACAGGATGAAACGGTCTGCAGCGGTGAGCGCATCGGCGTAATGATAATTCAGTTCGTACTGGCCGCTGGCGTCTTCATGGTCGATCTGGAACACGTCAAATCCGCATTCGGCCAGGCCGGTTTCCATGCGGTGCAACACCTCACGCACTCTGGCCAGCGCCCTGAGGTCGTATGAAGGCTTGTCGAGGTCATCCGCCGTACTGGAAGAAGGCCTGCCACTGGCGTCGCTGGTAAGCAGGAAGAATTCCGGTTCGATGCCGACATTCAGCGTCAACCCACGCGCCTTGAGGCGATCTACCTGCTGTTGCAGTACGCGTCGTGAGCAGCCGGCAAACGGTTGTTTATCCACCATGCCGCTACAGGCGATACGGGCATAGCCGGGCATCCACGGCAAGGCCTGCAATGTCGCCAGGTCGCCCTTGCCGTAAAATTCGGAACGCGGGCCGTTGCGGGGCAAGCCCGTACCCCAGATCGATGGGCCGGCAAAGCCGGCGCCGGCGTCCAGGATGTCTTCCAGATGCGCAAGCGGTATGTATTTTCCTTTGGCACACCCATGCATATCCACGAACTGGGCGATGACGGTATGCACACCGGCCGCCTGCATGCGCTGTTTGGCTGCAGCAACCGTTGCTGTAATGTTTGAATTATCGTCCATTGCGGCCCTTATTGCATGCCTAGCCTATCCTGGCCAACGCACGGTCCAGGATATCCAGCGCTTCATCGAACACCGCGTCTTCCGTGGTCAATGGGTACAGGAAACGGATGACATTGGCATAGACGCCGCACGACAAGAGGATCAAGCCCTCTTCCAATGCTGCCTGCTGCACCTGCTTCGCGATATCGGCCGAGGGCTTGCCTGTGGTTGGGTCGAAAAACTCCGCCGCCATCATCGAACCCAGGCCGCGTATTTCCTTCAGGCTGGGCGTACCGGCCTGGGCTGCAATCAGCCTTGCGCGTAACTTTTCGCCCAGGACATTGCTCCTGGCGACCAGCTGTTCTTCTTCAATGATGTCGATCACGGCATGCGCTGCTGCTATCGCCAAGGGATTGCCGGCGTACGTGCCGCCAAGTCCGCCGGGCAAGGGACCGTCCATCACATCTGCCTTGCCGCACACGGCGGACAAGGTCATGCCGCCTGCCAGGCTTTTCGCCATCAGCATCATGTCGGGCAACACGTCGTAATGCTCGACCGCGAATAACTTACCCGTACGGCCGAAGCCGGTTTGCACTTCATCGAACACCAGCAGGATACCGTGTTCATCGCACTCTTTCCGCAGCGCCTGCATGAGCGCAGGCGGCGCGATGTAAAAACCGCCTTCGCCCTGCACGGGTTCTATCATGATGGCCGCCACCCGCTTGGGGTCGATATCGGCCTTAAAGAGGTTATGCAGGGCCTGGATGGAATCGTCCACACTCACGCCGTGCAGGTCGATGGGGAACGGCAGGTGGTAGACATCCGATGGGAACGGCCCGAAGCCGACCTTATACGGCACGACCTTGCCTGTGAGTGCGCATGCCATCAGGGTACGGCCGTGGAAGGCACCGGTAAACGCGATGATGCCTGGGCGCCCCGTGCTGGCGCGCGCGATCTTGACCGCGTTCTCTGCCGCCTCGGCGCCGCTGCTGAAAAAGCAGGTCTTTTTTGGATAGTCGCCTGGGGTAAGCACATTGATGCGCTCGGCCAAGGTGACGTAGCTTTCATACGGCAATACCTGGTAGCAGGTATGCGTGAACCGCGCTAGCTGTGCCTCGACCGCTGCCACCAGTTTAGGATGACGGTGACCGGTG
>JAZKEL010000050.1:0-2539 GCA_040387075.1 Pseudomonadota bacterium | reverse complement strand
TTCATGGTAGGTGCGCACCATAAGCTGGTGCGGGATGGTGCGCATGCTGGCGCGGATATCCAGCCGTCGCGGATCCGGGCAGGCCAGCAGGCTGGCGTATCCCTGGAAATCGGCATTGCCGCCCTGCATGCGGGTATGGTGAGCGCCGGCATGCACGCCACGTGTACGCCATGGCAGGCGGTAATGGAACTCCTGCGGCTGGAATGCCGGTGGGGAGTCCGGCAAGTCTTGCGGCGTACCCTGGCCGGAGATGTTCGAAGCGGGCGGTGCCGAACCAGGCGAAATAACACTGGATAGGATCGGGCTGAATAAGACAGGACTGGACAAGATAGGGTAAAGCCTGCGCTTACGGCGCTGAAACGCTATCCAGCACGCTGTCGAGCAGACCGGGCACGATCTCGTCTCGCCGCAGTTCGTAGGCTGGCGTGAGGAATACACGATGGGCGACACTGGCATGGAACACGGCACGGATATCGCCCGGCGTCAGGTAATCACGCCCTTCCAGCCAGGCACGGCAACGTGCCGCGCGCATCATCATGGCCATGCCGCGCGGGCTGGCGCCGCCGGCCACCAGATGCCCGGCATCGACATCGGCAAGCTGGATGCCGGCCTCGGAAGGATTCAGCAAGACGCGCCATAACTTGACGGCGTAATCCTGCAGGTTGGGCTCCGCACGTACAGATGCCTGTATTGCCAGGTTAACCTGGTTGAGCTGGTCATAAGGCACCAGCGCAGGCGGCAACGTATCGATCAGCGTGTCGGCATCCTGGTAGCGATGGCTGAACATCAGATCGCGCTGCAGTTCGAAGTCTCGCGGCGCATCGATGGAGATTTCCATAAAAAAGCGGTCGCGGGCGGCAGCCGGCAGTTCGAAGGTTTCCTCCCGCTCCAGCCGGTTGCGGTCGGCAAACACACTGAGATGCGGAAACGTATATTCGCGGTTGAAGGCACTGACGCTACGCTCCGCCATCAGCCGCAGCAATAGCGAATGCGCCTGCGGCCGGGCACGGTTTATTTCGTTGAAGAAGAATACCGCCAGTGCCTCTTCGTGCCGCAGCAAGGGGCCGGGCGCCACTGCCGGTTGGCCGTCTTCGTTGAGGTAGGCATGGTAGAGAAAATCGCTGGGCATGAGGTCGATGGCACCCTCCACCCGCTGGTAAGCGCCGCCCAGCAGGCGTGATGCGGCACGCAGCAAGGTGGTCTTGCCGACGCCGACATCGCCTTCAAGCAGCACATGTCCACGGCAGAACACGGCCAGGGTAAGCGAACGCACCTGCGGCTGCAGGCCGGCCATGACGCTATTGAGCGCCTGTTCGAAACCCAGCGCGCGCTCGTGCCATTGGGATAAATCTATGGTTTGCATGGTATTGGAATTGGCACCCGGAAATTCGCACAGCCGGAGCTGCGATTAAAACAGCCACCTTCAGCCCGTAACGTGGGCTGAAGGTGGTGCAGGATCATTTGACGTTGAAATCAAACTTGCCCGTGGCTTTGGCGTTGGCAACGCGCTTGGCATTGCGCGCATCGATGGCCTGGGTGGCCGCCTGCTGCTTGCCGATTTCGACCGGGTCATGTTTCGGGTCGTATTTGGAGCCTTCGATCTTATCGGGGAAGCCTGGCTTGGCTTGCCAGCAGTTGCCGGCTTCCTTGCAGGTCTGGCCGTCGTAGGCAAATGCGGATGCCGATACCAGCAGCGCCCCTGTCATCACCGCTAAACTTACTATGTGCTTCATTATTATCTCCTTGTCGTGTGGTTACTGGTGTAACTGCTGTACTGCCCTACTCTTCCGCCCTACGCCACCAGTGAACATAGCGCCAGAATTCTTGCACTGCGGCACCTGCATACCTCAGCCGGAACCGTGAAATGATGCTAGTTTTAAGCCGTGCCTAATGATGCTCAGGCTTGATATCACCTCGCTCCAGCGCACGCAGCCAGCTGATCACATGCAGGATCTCGTCCTGCGTCAGTAAGCCGCGCTGCGGGCCCATCATGCCGTTGGCACCGCCGAATACGGTCTCGAATATGCCCTTGTCGGTCTCGTTCTTAGGGTATGTCCAATAGTCGTCCGCCAACGACGGCCCCAGCTTGCCTTCGGCCAGGTGGCCATGGCAGCCTGCGCATGCGGTGGAAAAGATCACCCCGCCGCGCTTGATCGCTTCAGCGTCTTTGTCATATGGATTGACGCCGGTTGCCTTGAAGCTGACAACCTCCGGTGTTTCTTTTTCCTCCAGCCCGGTGAAATCCAGCGGATTCCCAGAAACGGTATCGCGGAAATCCAGGGCCGGACCGGTAGAAAGCTGTTTTGCACTATCCGCAAGCTGCTTAGCATTTTCAGCAAAGGTCGGATTCTGGAAAGCGAGCATCACTACTACGCTGGATGCAGCCAGGGCCCATACCGGCAGGCTCCTGCCGCTTGTTATTGCGTTGAACATTACTTCTCCTGGTGATTAAATTCTGGCGATTAAATTAACGACTACGATTGACGAATGAAACAAATTTACAGTGGCAGCAACGGGATGCCTTCGCGTTTGAGGATGG
>JAZKEL010000049.1:5397-8234 GCA_040387075.1 Pseudomonadota bacterium | reverse complement strand
CGGTTCGGTCAGCAAGAAGAAGCCGAGGCTTGCCGACATCCCGTATGAAGATGAAGGCTTGCCCATTTCTCTGGAACTATTCACCCAATACGGCATGGCATTTCAGCAGCGCTTCGCTCCTAATCTAGAGGAGGCTAAATTGCTGAGCTTGCGAAAGCAGGGTGAGATGTTCGAACTGGTCTTAGATAATGGGTTAAAGTTCGTGTCGCGCAAGGTGATATTGGCAGTGGGCATCGATTATTTCAGGTATCTGCCGGAGCCTTTGGATGGCCTGGAAAAAAACCTTTACTCGCACAGCGCTGAACATCATGAGCTTGAGAAATTCAGGGACAAAGAGGTCGTGGTCATCGGCAGTGGTTCTTCTGCAATAGACATGGCAGTATTGCTGCATGAGGTCAAGGCCAGGCCTATCCTGATAGCGCGACGGCAGGCGCTGAATTTCGGTCAGAAAGAAGGCCGGGTACGTACTCGGCTAAGCCGTTTTGTGGCTCCCATGTCAGGCTTGGGCCCTGGCTGGAAGAACCTGTTTTGTGCTTCACTGCCGGGCTTGTTCCGCTACCTGCCATCGAATTTCCGTATAAAGGTGGTCAAGGAATTTTTGGGTCCTTCGGGAGGCTGGTTCATCAAGCCTCGCATGAAGGATATCCCTATTCTACTTGGGCATAAGCTGCTCTCGGCAACATCTGCGCAAGGCAAAGCCCAGCTGCGGTTTATCGACGTTAAAGGCGAATTGCGTAACATTGATGTCGACCATGTGATTGCAGCTACCGGGTACAAAGCACAGGTCAATACCATCAGTTTTCTCAACCCAGAGCTCGAATTGGCAATCCAGTTGGTGGGCAAAACGCCTAGGTTATCGGCCAGTTTCGAATCATCCGTACCAGGTCTTTATTTCGCCGGGCCGTCCACTGCGAATACTTTTGGCCCCGTGATGCGGTTTGCTCTCGGAGCGGGGTTCGCCTCACGTATCATCTCCAGGCATCTGAAGCGGGTTTTACGCCAGCATCCGGCAGAGGGGCAAGATTTGCCTGTGCGTCAATCGATTGCTGGCAGTCAGTACCAGCGATGATCCGGATAGGCTCTAACTTTGCAAAGTGGCTATGGCACAGCCCCATTGTTCTATTGATGTATACCGCGAGTATATGGGGGTGTAACGCAGTAGCTGCACGCCTCGCCGCAGGCAACATTTCACCCATGTGCCTGGTATTGCTCCGGTGGCTGATCGTTTGTTCCATCCTGTTTGCCTGCATGCACCGTAGCCTGGGGAAAATCCTGCCGATGATGCGAGTGTCGTGGCAAAGGTTTATTTGGATGGGCTTCGCCGGTTTCACTGGCTTCAGTGCCTTATTTTATCTTGCTGCCTACAAAACCACTGCAGTCAATATCACTTTGTTGCAGACCTCCATGCCGCCCATGGTCCTGCTTGGTGCTTTGTTGTTCTATAAAGAGGAAGTGACTGGATGGAGGCTCATGGGCATGCTGTTGGCTCTGGCTGGCATGGTGTTAATCGCCACTCGCGGTGACATGCAGATTCTGGTCACCATGAGTTTCAATATCGGCGATATAGCGATCATCGCCGCCTGCATCCTCTACGCGGGATATACCTTATCTCTGAGAAGCAGGCCCTCCATTCCTGCTCTTCAGTTTTTTTTAGGGCTGTCACTGTCGGCATTGGCATCGGCATTGCCGCTGGCAATCGGTGAGATAGTCGCAGGCTACGCCTACTGGCCCAGCAGTACTGGTTGGTGGGTGCTTCTATTTGTGGCATTCGGGCCGACATTGACAGCCCAGCTTGCCTATATGCGAGGCGTCGACCTGATCGGACCTTCACGTGCAAGCCTATTCCCATGCCTGGTACCGGCGCTGGGGGCCCTCTGCGCAGTCTTGATGCTGGGGGAGTCATTCCATCTTTACCACGGCATTGCTCTTGCCATGGGACTTACTGGAGTGTACTTGGGACAGGCCGGCCCTGGACTGTTTAAGCCCATGCGCTGGCATTTCAACATGGCCAGACTTGAAAAGGGGGATCCTCGTGGATGAACTTTATGGCAAACAACACCGGGCATTCCAGCAGCAATTCGACACAGTGAAGCTTGCCAATGCCGTGCATAACAATATCGTCAGTCATGAGATAGACGCTAGGCACAAGGATTTCATAGAAAGTCGCGACATGTTCTTCCTGAGTACCATCGATCATCGAGGATATCCCACCTGCTCCTATAAGGGCGGGCATGCTGGTTTTATCAAAGTGCTCGATCAGAATACCTTGGCTTACCCAAGCTACGACGGCAACGGCATGTTCCTGTCTACGGGCAATATCACCTTGAATGATAAGGTCGGCATGCTGCTGATGGACCTGGAAACGCCTCATCGCATACGTATCCACGGTAACGCCAGCGTCAGTCGCGACGATCCACTGCTGGCGCAATTCGCCGGGGGCGAACTTGTGATAAGGGTCAAGGTGCTGGAAATATTCGTTAACTGTTCGCGCTATATCCATCGATACCGGAAACTCGCAGATTCGCGCTATGTGCCTGTGCAGGGAAAGGAAGCACCGCCAGCACAGTGGAAGCGCATAGATGGGTTGCAGGAGGCGTTGCCATTGCGCGACCAGCACATTGCAGAAAGCCTCGGCGGCACCATCACGTCGGAGGAGTACGAACATATGGTAGGTCAGGGGCAAGCCTGAACGATAAACTGGCAGGGACAGGTAACGAATTACACGACTGCGGTATTTATAAGGTAGACATTTATGACTGAAATTCAAGAAAGCTTACGCACGCTTGCACATATATCGGTATATGTCACCTGGATCATTTTCTCACTCGCGGTAGTGG
>JAZKEL010000049.1:0-5387 GCA_040387075.1 Pseudomonadota bacterium | reverse complement strand
ACGACCTTGCTGGGGCGGCATGCTCTTTTTCACTTAAGATCGTGCGCGTATTCTCGCAGTCCATTCCCCTGCTAGTCACTGTCCCTGTTGGATACTGGCTGAGCAGGCATCCTATCGTAGACTTATCCAACTACGGGGCAATATCGTATCTGTTGTTATTCATTGGATATGAGTTTGGCTTTTATTTCAGACATAGATTCGCACATCAGACACGTTGGTTCTGGATCAGCCATCAAGTCCACCATTCAGCGAACCACCTCAATCTGTCGGTCGCTTTCCGTGTATCCGTAGGAGAGATCCTCATGGGTGCACTCCTTTTCCATGTCATCCCCCTCAGCCTGCTTGGGTTCGATCCGATCACCATCCTGGGTGCGGCCGCTATAGGTGGGGCTATTGCCTTATGGAATCATTCGACATGGATAGGAAAACTGGGCCCGCTGGAGGGAATATTGAGCACGCCATCGGCACATCGTGTGCACCATGCGCGAAACCCGGAATACATCGGCGAGAAGGAGGGCGCCAATTTCGGGGCACTAACCGTGATTTTTGACAGGATATTCGGCACCTATATGCCTGAACGCGACGATATCAAGATTGAATATGGCCTGGTAGAGCCGATCCGCAGCAATAATCCTGTCACCATCAGTTTTCATTTATTTAAAAAGGCCTGGCTTGACCTGCGGCAAGCGAGGAATGTTGCCGATGTGGTGAATTATTTGACCAGTAAGCCCAGCGCGGAGTGGCCACCTGTACGGACAGGCGGTGTGCGCTACAATAAGACCACTTTCATAGAGGACAATCAGCTGGGTCGTTAATCGGCATGCCAGAGATAATTACATGCGTATTCTAGGATCGTTCAAGCAGGAAAGCTTGGTGGCGATGGTCGCGCTGATTCTGGCATTCTCCTTTAGCCTTGGTCTCGATAGTTATGCCAGTTGGAACAATGCCATAGCGCTGATGCGTAGCATGGCGATACTGGGCGTGTTTGCTCTTGGCATGATCATCGTCATCATCGGTCGCGGTGTCGACCTGTCGCAGATTGCGATCGGCATGGTGTCTGCGGCCGTTTCCGTCAAGCTGCAAGCGGCAGGGTTGAGCCTGCCGCTTGCATTACTGATCGGATTGGCTACTGCGATGGCGATGGGTTCGATCAATGCAGCGCTGATACACTGGCTGGCAATCCCCCCGCTATTCGCTACCCTGACCAGCGTCTTCGTGTTTGTTGGGCTGGCCCGCGTTAGCATCCTGCCTTCCATGATCATTAACCTGCCGTTGCAGCAAACAGGCCTGATCGCCTTGGGGCAAAACTGGCATAGCGTACCTATCCCGGTGATTGTATTCAGCGCGTGTGCCTTGCTGACTCATCTATTTCTGCATGCAACAACGATGGGCCGCTTCATCTATGCCTATGGGGACAATGCTGAGACCGCCAGACTTTCCGGCATGCC
The DNA here is from genome assembly GCA_040387075.1 of Pseudomonadota bacterium. GTDB lineage: Bacteria > Pseudomonadota > Gammaproteobacteria > Burkholderiales > Methylophilaceae > DATHXC01. The sequence goes on along the minus strand of JAZKEL010000049.1, from coordinate 3,939 downwards.
GGTCACCGCCATCGTGATTAGCCAGTATGTACTGTGTGCGATGCTGGGGTTTGTTGCCGGTCTCCTGATGGTATCCACGACGGCAATGGTGGACTTAAAGACGGTCAATTCCACCATGATCTTCGACGTTATCCTGGTGGTGGTCATTGGTGGGGGCAGTCTTGCCGGTGCGCGGGGAGGGGTCGCCAGTGTCCTTGCCGGCCTGCTGCTAATAGGGGTACTACTCAACGGAATGACGCTTATGGATGTCAACGGGCAACTCCAGAATATCATCAAGGGTGGCGTATTACTGGTGGTCATTATGGTGGATCACTGGCTCCATCCATATGACGAGGAAGATGCCAGGCAAAGTGTTTAACCGCAATAATGAGGAATCAAAATGAACGCAACAATAAAACTGACAATAAAAACCGGTGTATCGCTACTGGCCCTGGTTATGAGCACGACCAGCAGCCCGTCGGCCATGGCTGACAACAACCCGCGCGCACAAATGCGCCTGGATTTCGACCAGGCGGTAAAAGGTAAGACCGTGGCTTGGGTGCCTATCACCTTAGGCAATCCCATCGGCGATATGTGGACCGCCGTTATGCGCGAGAATTTTGGCAAGTATGGCATCAAATTCCTGGTGCGGGATCCCAACTTCAGCAGTAGTGCTCAACTGCAGGCCGTTACCAGCCTAATCAACCAGAAACCCGACGTGCTGATTGTGCAGAATGCCAATGTATCCCTGCTGACTAAAGAACTAAGACGCGCGATGGATAACGGCATATACGTGGTTCAGGTCAATCTGCTGTCAAATCAAGCATCTGATGCATATGTCGGCGTGGATTATGTCGATGTCGGCAGGCAGATTGCCACCGATATTGTTGCCCAGTGCGGGGCAGGCAAGAGTTCAGGAAAAGTGGCGCTGGTGCAAGGCGAGATAACTGCTACGGACAGCATAGACCAGATGAAAGGCGCCATGGAGGTGTTTAACAAGGATAAATCCATCAAAGTAGTATCCACACAAGCTGCCAAATGGGATAGCAGCAAAGCCAATGCATTGACTGCAACCACCCTGCAGCAGCATCCGGATCTGTGTGCTACTTATGGTTTCTGGGGCACCATGCAGCAGGGTGCGGCACAGGCAGTCAAGACGGCTGGGCTACAAGGCAAGGTTAAGGTCTACGCTTCAAGCGACGGTCCGCGTGCGGATTGCGACTTGGTGGAACAAAAGCTATTCCACAAGATATTGTCATTCCGTGCCGATGTGCAAGGGGAGCAGATATCCAATGCGGTGCTGAGCCTGCTGCAGAGCGGTAATAAACCGGGTAGCAAGCGCATTACACTGCTGTCCAATAACTACTGGGTTAGCGGCAAAAGCGAGCGCAACTATTGCTACGACCTACCTCAGTGAGGCATGCAGGATAACCATGCACAGACTGGTGATGTTTTGTTAATGGCGGCTAATGGCAATTTACATGGTGTCTAGTACTCGGCAACTCACCAGCCGTCTACTAGAGGTGGCCTTGTTGCCAATCGCAGTGGTGTTACTGTTTGCGGGATTCGCCTATACGGTGCCCGACTATCTTAGCAGTATGAATCTGCAGCAACTCATGCGCGATCTCGCCGAGCCTGGCTTGATCGTCCTAGCCATGACCATCGTGGTGCTCTCAGGTGGGATAGACCTCTCGATAGGCGCCACCTTCGCCATTGCCAATTTTGTTGCCTTATACCTCTTCAAGGTACACGCCTGCCCACTTGCAATGACTATCGTATTAACTGCAATAAGCGGTTCACTGATTGGCATATTCAATGGTGTACTTGTCGGATATATGCGTACCCGTCCTTTTCTGACCACGTTGTCGATGCTGTTGATCCTTCGCGCTGGCTACGACTTGGCAGCAGACAACTATGCCGTACAGCTCGCGGAAGCCATGTATAACAGTCCGGGCTGGGAATTGCTGGGTAGCGGCAACCCGCTGGGCCTGCCCTTAAGCATGTGGGTGATGATAGCGGTCGCAATACTCGCACATCTGTTCATGACGCATACACGCGCCGGTATTCATATCCGTGCCGTCGGGGCAGGCCGTAAGGCAGCCCGCCATGCAGGTATCGCTATCAACCGCAGTCTGTGCCTCGCTTATGTGTTGAGTGGCTGCATATCGGCGATAGCCGGATTGCTGTATGCCGCTCGTCAAAATAGTGCCGGATCCGACACAGGCAGCGGCATGGAACTGGCTGCTATCGCTGCGGTGGTGTTGGGCGGCATCAGCCTCAGCGGAGGGCGCGGCAGTATCTTGCGTGCACTGCTGGGAGCGTTGTTACTGTTCCTTGTGATGAATGGCCTGCTGCGAATGGATATGACCGGTAGTATGTCTTCGGCAGTCACCGGGGTGATCCTGCTGGGCTCGGTAGCAATGTCAGCGCGGACGCTAAAGGTGCGGCATGGGCCGTCGCATGAAGGACAAGCCTATGTAATTCCACCGAGAGTGCAGGTAGTCACAAGTACCGTGGCTGAAATTTCGCCCTTGCTAAATGTGACACGGTTAAGCAAGGTCTATGGCCTCAGTTACGCATTGCGTGAGGTAAGCCTGGCCATCAATAATGGCGAGATCCATGCCCTGATCGGCGAGAACGGGGCCGGGAAGAGTACGCTCTGCAAGATCATCGCGGGGGCGATTTCTCCCAGTGCGGGCCAACTGGAACTGAACGGCCACCCACTGGTGCTGCACTCTCCCCAAGACGGATTACGTGCGGGGATCGCCATGGTCTATCAGGAAAGCAGTCTGATTTCCAGCATGAGCGTAGCGCAGAACCTGCGCCTGGGTGAAGAGCCCTGGTTAGAGTGGGGCACGCATCACCATTATGCTGCCAGGGAGCTGTTGCTCCAGGTGGGTCTGGACATCGATCCTGACACCCAAGCGGATCAACTAAGCTTTGCGCAAGGCCAGCTTGTCGAGATTGCTCGTGCGATCGGCCGCAAAGCCAGTCTTCTGATTTTTGACGAACCTACCGCCAGTCTTACCCCGCAGGAGGTTCAACGTTTCTTGGCGATGCTGCAAACACTCAAAGCTCAGGGAGTCGCCATCATCTTCATTACCCATGCGCTGGAGGAAGCGTTGATGGCTGCGGATCGCATCAGCGTGCTGCGTGACGGTGTCTGTATCAGCGCCGGCATCCCATCGCATACACTGGATCGTGAAAACCTAGTGCGGTTGATGGTCGGACGTGAACTCTTGGCCGAGCGTCGCGCCGGTCAGCACCTTGCAACCAAGTATGGCAGCAAGCAGGTTGGTCTGCAATTGCGTGGGGTGACGCTGGGGCATAGATTGAAAGATGTTAACGTGACGTTCCTCCCCGGCAGGGTGACGGCACTGGCTGGATTAGTGGGTTCCGGTCGTACGCTCCTGGCGAGGCTGGTAACGGGCGGTCTCAAAGCTAATCGCATTCATCGTGGCCAGGTGCTTCGTGACGGCAAGGAGGTACGCTATAAAACTCCCAGACAGGCCATCGCGGACGGTGTGGTTTACGTGACCGAGGATCGCAACTTCGATGGTCTGTTCAATACGTTGGATGTAGGGGCTAATTTATACTTGGCGCAACTGGCGACACCGACCGGATGGCGCTTCTGGTATTCGCGTACGCAAGCAGACCAGTTGGCTCGTAACTGGAGCGCCCGACTGGCGATTGCCGGTTTGCAGTCTGGCAAGCCTCTGAGTTTGTATTCGGGTGGCAACCAGCAAAAGGTAACAGTGGCGCGTGCGCTAGTACAGCAACCCCAAGTCATCCTGTTGGACGAGCCCACTCCTGGCGTGGACGTGGGTGCTATCGTCCTGCTGCACCAAGTCATTGATACGCTTGCAGAGCAGGGAAGGGCAGTGGTGGTGGTCTCATCTTACTTGCCCGAGGTGTTCCGGTTGGCGGACCGTGTCGTCGTCATGCGGGAAGGGCGGATAG
>JAZKEL010000048.1:0-2143 GCA_040387075.1 Pseudomonadota bacterium | reverse complement strand
CATGCGCTCGAGATAGACCGCATCAAGGGACATATCACCTTGAAAAACCTGCAGGTGCAGCTGGAAAACAGCGAGCGGCCAGTGCTCAGGAATATCAACCTGGAGATTATCCCCGGCCAGATACTCACGGTGATGGGGGCCTCCGGTTCCGGCAAGACTACTCTGGTGCGCTGCCTGGCAGGTATCTGCCCATGGCAGGTCGGTGAGATGCTGATGGACCATGTGCCTGTTGCCGATATACCGCATCAGCAGCGGGCGGATGCCCTGGGTTACCTGCCGCAGGATATCGACCTGGTGGAAGGCACCATCGCAGACAACATCGCCCGCTTTTCGGCGCCGGATCCAGTGGATGTCATTGCTGCCGCCAAATCTGCAGGCATACACGAGAGTATCCTTCGCCTGCCCCAAGGCTACGACAGCCCGATTACGGAATCTTCTGCGGTGCTATCCGGCGGGCAACGGCAACTGCTGGGCCTGGCCCGTGCCATCTATCGCCAGCCTGCTGTGGTGTTGCTGGATGAACCCAATTCCCACCTGGATGAGCACGGCGAGGCCAGCCTGCTCGCCAGTTTATTGAGCTTGAAACAGCAGGGGAAAACCATTGTGCTGGTGTCGCACCGTTCCAGCATCTTGAAAATCACCGACCAGTTATTGATCTTGCAGGACGGCGCAACCCTGCACTACGGACCGCGCGATAGCGTGATGGCAGAGCTGAATAAAGAGCGCCAGCAACTTAATGCTGCGGCGGCATGAAGATGAAAAAAGACCGTTATGGAAATGCGTTATTTACCGTCATTCCTGCATACGACTTCGCAAGTGCTTTAGCACTTAGCGAATCGGAGTGCCCTTGTGGTGCGTAGGTGGGAATCCAGGCAGGGTTGATCTTCAAGAATAGTTATTTATTGATATGCAGCTAATCTTCACGCGAACTGGATTCCCGCCTGCGCGGGAATGACAAATAGAGTGGAATGACGAATGGGATTGGGAATAAGGAAGTGTCGCAGGAATGACGAAATTGAATGTACTGAAGGATATGAGTGAACATGAGTGCAGTCGCTAAACAAGTCGATTTTGGTTCGAATGAAAGCCCGCAGGTAGTGGCGCTCAACGGCTATACCAGCAACAAGCGGTCCGGCCGCATGGGCATGCTCGTGCTGCTGGTCGGCCTTGGCGGCTTCCTGCTGTGGGCTGCCCTGGCTCCGCTGGATGAAGGCGTGCCGACTGAGGGCGTCGTCAATATCGAAGGCAGCCATAAGGTCATCCAGCATTTCACCGGCGGCATCGTCAGCAAAATACTGGTGCGGGAAGGGCAGGAGGTAAAGGCGGGCGATGTGCTGATCAACCTGGATGACACCTCCATCCAGGCGCGCGCGGACGAGATCAGCCAGCACTACATGGGTTTGCGCGCCCAGGAAAGCCGGCTTCTGGCGGAAAAGAAGGGTCTCAGGAATATCGCCTTTCATCCGGATGTCCTACAGAACCAGGACAATCCCTACGTGCGCCAGCACATGTTGAACCAGACCCAGCTTCTGCAGGCGCGGCAGGAAGCCTTGAGTGCCGATATATCCGGGCTGAACGAGTCCATCCAGGGGCAGAAGGCGCTGATAGAAGGCTATGAGGGCGTGTTGGCCAGCTATCGCTCCCAGCTGACGCTGCTGAATGAACAGCTAGGCGGCATCCGCCAGCTGGTGAAAGAGGGCTTTGCGCCGCGTAACCAGCAGAACGAGCTGGAGCAGAAGGTGGCGCAGGTCTACGGCGAGATCGCCAACACCGAGTCCAATGTGCTGCGCAGCAGAAAATCCATACTGGAGTTGATGCAGCGCATCAGTTCCCGGCAGCAAACCGAGAAGAAAGACATCGATACCGAGATGGCGCAGGTGACGCTGGCGGTGCAGTCCGATGCCGAACGCTATAAGCCGGTGAAGGAAGAACTGCGTCGCATCAATATCGTGTCCCCGGCCTCCGGCCAGGTGGTCGGTTTGCAGGTACACACGCTGGGCGCGGTGATCCAGCCTGGCCAGAAGATCATGGATATCGTGCCGGTGGGTGAGCCGCTGATCCTGGATGCGAAGATCCCGCCCCACCTGATCGATAAGATCCATGCCGGGCAGGACGCCGACGTGCGCTTCTCTACCTTCTCCAA
>JAZKEL010000047.1:0-2203 GCA_040387075.1 Pseudomonadota bacterium | reverse complement strand
AATGTATGTCTAAATTAACTGCACTATCGTTGAGTATTGCGTTACTGGGTGGCTTATGGGCGTATCTGGCACTGGGGCCGCTGGCTGGGTATGTCCTGGTCTGGGCCGGCTTTATTGCATGGGGATGTTACTTTCATAGCGGCGCGGACAATGCCGCCTTGCAGAAAACCATTGCCGGCATGATCTACGGCGCTGTCATCGCCGGTATCGCACTATGGCTGGTGGGCAGCAATCCGCTCGGCTTGCCGGGAGCAGTCGGTCCTGCAGTCTACGTCGGCGTGACGGTGTTCTTCCTGGTTATCGTGGCGGGTATTAACCTGCTGTCAGTGGTGCCTGCCAACGTATACGGGTATGCCGCGACGGCTGCCTATGCATTGCAGACAGCCAATGTCGGCAGCGTAACTGCTACCAACTTGACTAATCCTGTGCTGATCATTGCCCTGTCCGTCATATTCGGCGCGGTGTTCGGCCTGGTGTCCGGCAAGTTGGCGAACGCCATCAGCAAATAGTAATTTGTCGATGTAAAAAACCGCCTGATGGGCGGTTTTTTTTATTCCACCTCCCCAAGTGTGCAATTGACTGATATGCATGGGGCATTGCCCATGGTCAGTGAGTAGGCGGATTAACCAGACCTGCTTACTGAGTTTTTTATTTTCTTAACCGGAACACTGATGGTTGAATGGCACGCTTTCTTCGTATTAGCTATATTATCTTGCAGCCATGAATTTGCTGCGCTGGCCGATCTGGCGCACTGCCTTGATTAATGCACTGCTGGCTGGACTGATCGCGTTTGAGAGGGTGTTTGGATACGCATAGAAGCGGGCGGCAGGAAGTTTTGGCAGCTGTTCTTCCCCTATCTCGCGCAACCCATCGCGCATTTGGCTACGCGCAATGACCGTTACCGCAAAGCCGGAAAGTGCAGCGGATAAGCATCCCGCCATACTGCTGCTCTCGAATACCAGCCGCCACGCGCGGGCCGTGCCATTCAATGCAGTCAGTGCGGATTCACGGTATACGCAAGGTTCGGGAAACAGGGCCAGCGGAATTTCCCCTGATAGGTCGAGTTCACAGGTCGAGGCATAAGCCCAGACTAAAGGTTCTTCCCAAAGCAGTTCGCCTGTGCCGTCTACCCGGTCGCACTGTTTGCCGAATACAACATCCAATCTTCCCCGCGTTTGCTCGCGCAGCAGGTCGGAAGTAATGCCAACCTTCAATTCGATTGAGGACTGCGGATGCCAGCGATTGAACGTATGCAATGCGCTAGCCAGCCATGTACCGGCAAAGTCCTCGGACGCGCCCACACACAGCCGTCCCTGGATTGCCTTCCCGCGTAATTTGGCCTGGGCTTCTCGCTCCATGCCTAGCAGATTGTTGGCATAGACATGCAAGGTCTCCCCGGCTTGAGTCAGTTCCAGCCGGCGGGTAGTACGGGCCAGCAGCATAGCATCGACAGATTGTTCCAGTCGTTTGATATGTCCACTTACTGTAGACGGAGTGAGTGCCAGGCGTTCCGCAGCCAGCACAAAACTGCCGCTGTCCACAACTTCCACAAAAGTGCGTAGCAATATCAGGTCGAGAACGGCTGAGGTGGCGTTATTAATTTTTTCCATTGTGGTAATTCAACGAGATATTCAACTAATGAATAGAAATTATCCGGCAATCGTAATATATCGTCTATATAAGCTGGTGATTGATTTACACCTAAATGGAAAATGACGATGGCCCAATACAGTTTTGTCACCACCTTCTACCTTGAAATCGCCTATCTGGAATGGAATCCGCAAGGATTGCGCACTGCCGTGCTGTTGCATGGCTGGCCCGATAGCCCGGCGTGCTGGAAGTTAGTTGCGCATGTACTGGCGGATGCCGGATATCGTGTGTTGGCGCCCGCACTACGAGGCTTTGCACCGACGCGCTTTCGAGATACCGGGACAATGCGCAGTGGGCAACTGGCGTCACTCGGCCGCGACCTGCTGGATTTCATCGATGTGCTGCAACTGGACCAGCCGATACTGGTAGGCCATGACTGGGGGGCACGTGCCGCTGCCAATGCCTGTGGGTTGCGCGAGCAGGTCGCTTCTCACCTGGTGATGCTTTCGGTGGGCTATGGCACCAACGATCCGGGCCAGCCCATTTCATTGCAGCAGGCACGCAACTACTGGTATCACTGGTTCATGGCGACGCCACGTGGAGCGCTGTGCTT
>JAZKEL010000046.1:0-3947 GCA_040387075.1 Pseudomonadota bacterium | reverse complement strand
AGCGTGTCACGATTTATTTTGATGTTCATGCTTTTAAGAACCTAAATAATAAATACAATTAATAATAAATAGTAATGTAGGAAATATCTGTTGATGAATTTAATTTTAATTAGTAATCAATATGTTATTGCTAAAATTATGCTTGTATAACGATAGAAACTACTGTGGATAAAATGTTGGTTATTTTATCCCATAACTGAAATCGCGTCTAAACCGACTATTACTGCGCAGGCTATCCACAGGATAACCCGCCATGCAAAACGTACTTATTGCTAAAGCTAATCAACCGACCACAGCATGATAATGCAAAAGATATCAACTAACAGCAGCAACCGACATTAGCCGCGTATCACCTGCACCAGGAACGCGATATCCCGCGCTACGTTAGGATCGTTCTGCCGCAACTGTTCTACCTCGTCACAGGCATGCATTACTGTTGTATGGTGACGGCTACCGAATGCAGCCCCTATCTCCGGGAAGCTGTGGTTGGTCAGCTCACGCGACAGTGCCATGGCAACCTGGCGCGGCCTGGCAAAGTTGCGTGAACGTTTTTTGCTGTACATCTCCGCTACTTTAATCTTGTAGTAATCTGCCACGGTTTTCTGGATATTCTCCATGGTGATCTGGCGGCCGCGCACCGCTATCAGGTCTTTCAGCGCTTCCTTGGCCAGGTGGACGTCGATGGCGTGCCCGGTAAACTTGGCCATGGCGACGATACGGTTCAATGCGCCTTCGAGCTCGCGTACGCTGGAACGCACCTGCTTGGCGATAAAGAAGGCGACGTCTTCGCTCAGGGAAAACTTAGCCTCTTCCGCTTTCTTCAGCAGAATCGCCACGCGCATCTCCAATTCCGGCGGTTCCACCGCAACGGTGAGCCCCCAGCTGAAGCGTGTACGCAGGCGTTCATCAACATCTGCGATTTCCTTGGGATAGGTATCACAGGTGATGATGATCTGTTTCTTGGCTTCTATCAGCGAGTTGAACGCATAGAAGAACTCTTCCTGGGTGCGCGATTTCTTGGCGAAGAACTGGATATCGTCGATCAGCAGTAGATCCAGGGAGTGGTACTGGCGCTTGAAATCGTCGAAGGCTTTATGTTCGTAGGCTTTCACCACATCGGATACATAACGTTCGGCATGCAGGTAGCGTACTTTCGCTTCCGGACGCTGCTGCTTGAGCAGGTTGCCGATCGCTTGCATCAGGTGGGTTTTCCCCAGCCCCACCCCGCCGTATATAAAGAGCGGGTTGTAGGCAGTACCGGGATTCTCGGCGACCTGCAGGGCGGCGGCACGGGCCAGCTGGTTGGCTTTACCGGTGACGAAATTATCGAAATTAAATGAGGGATTGAGGCCGGAAGCCTCTGCATGGCTCTTGGTTTTTTTCGATGCCTTGAGGGCGGTGGCTTCAAGTATTTCAGGCGGGATCACGGTCGGTAGCACCGCCGATTTATCTACCGTTGCGGCATCCAGCGATTTTCCTGTGGATGTCTTCTTCTTGGTATCGCCATCCATCAATGCCAGTTCTATTTCGAGCGGATGCGGCAATATCTCTTCTGCGAATACGTGGATGCGCGCCAGGAAACGGTCTTTTACCCATTGCTGCACGAAGCGGTTGGGTGCAAGCAGGCGCAAGCCTCCATTGTGTGCTTCAATGTGGAGCGGTTTGATCCAGGTATTAAATTGTTGCGACGACAGCTCTTGCTGAAAGCGACCGAGGCAGATAGACCAGAAATTTTCCATCGGTTGCCCGACACCTCATACAACATAGTAAATCGAATGGTATTGACCCGGCTGTTAATTGTTTTGATTCCGGGAGCCCTGTGTGCATCAGGGTAGTCGATGGCAGAAGACCAACTTGCCATGTTTCACCTGAGTGTGGATTCATTTTAGCCTGTTTAAACCAACTTATCCACAGGCTGGCGAGACTTTTGTATGTCCCTCAGTTGCTTCGTGCAGGCTAAATAAACATTGACACTGCAGGCCTAAATAAGGTTAAATTACGCCCTTTGTCAAACCGCTACAATTTGAGCAGGCTCAATTGATACTAGCTGGTCATAATTCAAGTAGCACATAGCAGTTATTGGAGATTTAAATGAAACGTACCTATCAACCTTCTAAAGTTCGTCGTGCACGTACCCATGGTTTCCTGGTGCGCATGAAGACCCGTGGTGGTCGTGCTGTGATTGCTGCACGCCGTGCTAAAGGCCGCGCCCGTCTAGCTGTATAGTCAAACGGTTCTAGCGACCATTTGTACTATTAGCTTTGACACTACTGGTTTCTCCTGGGGTTCCTGCTTTAAAGGGTCTTACTTTTAAAGCCCTCACCTTCCCCAGGGTATCCAGGTTAATTAAAACGGATGATTTTTCATCCGTTTTTAATTTCCGGAAGCGAATTTCCGGGCATTTCCTGGCGATCCACTATCTGCGTAACCAAATCGGTTATCCACGACTTGGCCTGATTGTGGCCAAAAAGAATACGCGTTCCTCGGTCGACCGAAACTACATACGCCGGGTCCTGCGCGAACTCTTCAGGAAAAACCAGCACGAATTACTCAATGTGGACCTGGTGATCAGGACGCAGCGTACGTTTGGGCGGACAGACTACAGGGCTGTGGAGCAGGAGTTTGATAAGCTCATGGTTAAACTCAGGCAGCAACCCCCACAAACCGGGCCTGGGCAGACTCAATCTGGGCAAACTTCATAGTGACTCAATCATAATGGCGCAATTGTTCATTTGGTTTATCAGGGGATATCAAATACTATTGAGTCCTTTTTTTGGGCAGCAATGCCGGTTCAGTCCAACCTGCTCGCAATACGCACTAGAAGCGATGGAACGACACGGTGCAGTGCTGGGCACCTATTACAGTATCAGGCGATTGTTGAAGTGCCATCCCTGGCATGCCGGCGGCCATGATCCAATACCTTGATCAGAATTAATTTTATTTAAAGAGATTTATGGACACTAAGCGCCTGATTTTATTTGTTATTTTATCTTTTTCTATTCTTATGTTGTGGGATGCCTGGCAACGCCAGCACGCGCCGCTAACCGCCCCGACTGAAATTGCGCATGTCGCCGATAGCAGCGTACCGCAAACTCCCCAAACCACTGCCGGCGCCCCTACAGGCGAATTGCCGAAAGAAACCGGATTCCGTTTACAGACAGCGCAGCGCATCACTGTGCAGACGGATCTTTTCAAGGCAGAAATCGATACCACCGGTGGCGATCTGAGGCGTCTGGAATTGCTTAAGCACAAGGCTACCGACTCCAAGGACAAGCCCCTTGTCCTGCTCGATGACCGCACAGCGCCGATGGTCTACGTGGCACAGAGCGGGCTGATCGGTAATGGCCTGCCTAACCATAAGACAGTGTTCACGAGTGCAGCCACTGACTATCAGTTGCAAGATGGCGCGTCTAGCCTGGAAGTACGATTGAGCTGGACAGGCGATAACGGCGTCCAGGTGGATAAGGTCTACACCTTCCACCGCGCAGACTACACCGTCGACGTAAAGTACGATATCAAGAACGGCAGTGATGCCGCGATTGAGCCGTGGGCTTATTACCAGATCGTGCATGACAGCAAGTCCAACCAGGGCTCGGTCATGATGCCGACCTTTACCGGCGGCGCCTATTTCACCGAGGCGACCAAATACAAGAAGCTGGCATTCAAGGACATGGCCAAGCAGAATCTTTCTGTCAATACGAAAGAAGGCTGGGTCGGCTTGGTCCAGCATTACTTTGTGAGTGCCTGGATCCCGAAATCGGGCGTAGCGCATGAGTTCTACAGCAAGCAGCTTTCCGATGATATCTACGCCATCGGTAGCAAAGGTTCATTAGGTTCGATAGCACCCGGCGCCACAGTGGTCGGTACGGCCGAGTTCTACGCAGGCCCGCAGACGCATAGCGAACTGGTCAAGGCGGCACCCGGGCTTGAATACACGGTTGACTACG
>JAZKEL010000045.1:0-1860 GCA_040387075.1 Pseudomonadota bacterium | reverse complement strand
ATCGTGGAAAAGACCGGCCTGTATTCCTTCTTCATCATGTTCACCATCGGCATCACCAAAGGCCGCTGGAACACCATGGTGGCAGCGCTACAGCAGTTCAAGGACGACTACGACAAGAACCAGCCCTTATGGAAGGTATTGCCGGAATTCTCGGCCAAGTTCCCGCGCTACGAGCGCATAGGTTTGCGTGAATTGTGCACGCAGATACATGAAGTGTATAAAGCCAACGACGTGGCACGCCTGACGACTGAAATGTATTTGTCGGACATGATCCCCGCCATGAAGCCGACCGACGCATTTGCCAAAATGGCGCATCGCAAGATAGACCGTGTACTGATCGACGAACTGGAAGGCCGCATCACTGCGGTATTGCTGACGCCCTATCCGCCGGGCATTCCCCTGCTGATCCCCGGCGAGCAGTTCAACCGGATCATCGTGAATTACCTGAAATTTGCACGCGACTTCAATGAACGCTTCCCGGGCTTTGAAACGGATGTGCACGGCCTGGTGAAGACGATGGTAGACGGAAAGTCGGCTTACTATGTGGATTGCGTTGCCCAGTAGACCAGTGCGTTGCTGGTGAGGCTGCCTCATCAGCAACATGCGATTTATTGCCAGAGCTTTATTGCCATACCTGGCGTTCTACTAAAGTCGAGTCTACTTCAGCTGAGGTCTACTAAAGCTTGTTGTAGGTCACGTAGGTAAACCCCAGCCCGTTCACGCTCACGTTCTGCTCCCGCGCAATCTCTTTCCAGGCGCTCGCATCGAATGCAGGGAAGAAAGCATCCCCTGCATATTCCGCATCGATCTCGGTAAGATACAGCGTGTCGGCGCGCTCAAAGGCGTCTTTATAGAGCTCCGCACCACCGATTACAAACACTTCAGGATCATTGCCGCATAGCGCGATGGCATCCTGTAGCGAGTGTGCAACCAGGGCGCCTTCGAACTTATAAGCAGGATTTCGCGTGACTATTACATGGGTTCTGCCAGGCAGCAGGCGATTAAGCGATTCATGGGTTTTCCTGCCCATAATGATATGATGCCCCATGGTCAGGGCACGAAATCGTTTTAAATCTTCCGGCAGATGCCAGGGCAAGGTGTTGTTTACACCGATCACTCCGTGATGTGCCACGGCGACAATAAGCGATAAAGAAGTCATGCATTATTATACCCGGCATTATTATGAGAACTGCGCTAATACGGCGGCAATGCGCTTACCCATTGCCTGCCGGCAAGACAGTGTTATCAAGGTTATCCCTGCATGATGTATCCGAAATCCTTCCTGAAACTGTTGTTGCTGGGGTTTGCCCTGGCGTTACTGCCCCTGCTGTTTGCATTCGGCAATGCTGCCTTGTATGTGGACAGGCTTGCCACGCAGAGTCGCAGCACGGTTGCGCAGGCAGTACAGGCGACACGGGCCAGCCGCGTGCTCGTGGAGCAGTTAAACCTGATGGAGCGGAGTGCCCGCCAGTACAGCGTGTTGAACGACGAGCAACTGCTGGATCACTACAAGCTCGCTCACCAGAAGTTCACCGCCAACCTGCAGCAGCTTGGGAAGTTGCCCCTTAGCCAGCAGCAATTGGCTGCATTAGCGGCTATCGGCGGCCAAGAAACTGCACTGTTCGAAGAACTCGCAAGCATAGGGCAGCAGAATGCGGAGGCGGAATCCGCAGCGGTCCAACTCCAGCCTGGCAACAGGCAAATCACGGGTAAGGACGACGCCGAACCCATCCGGCTTTCGGATACGTCCATCGAACAGTTCCGGGATCTGTCGCGACAGGCGCAGGACATCCTGGCCGAGAATAACCGCCTGATAGACCACGAGTCGGCCTCACTTGCAGAGAATGCAGAGCATCTCCA
>JAZKEL010000044.1:2263-3521 GCA_040387075.1 Pseudomonadota bacterium | reverse complement strand
TCTGCGGGTTGGAAGATTAGATGGACTTTGCCGTAAAAATTGCGGTTGGCAGCAAGCGTTTTTGCCGCCGACAGTAACATGGCGACATGCCCGTCATGCCCGCAAGCGTGCATCTTTCCGGGATTGCGCGAACGATGTGTAAAGTGGTTTTCTTCTTGGATTCGGAGTGCATCCATGTCGGCACGAAGCCCGATGCATTTGTCTCCTTCATGGCCATGAATCACACCTACCACGCCGGTGCCACCAATTCCACAGTGAACCTCTATGCCCCAGGATGTTAGTTTCTCGGCAATCAATTGGCTGGTATTGACCTCCTCGAACCCAATTTCCGGCCAGGCATGCAACGACCGGCGTATGGCGCTAAAGTCCTCGTGTTCAAGACTGGATGATGCCAATGAATCAATGATGCATGACGCTAATGAAGGGCTCTCCATCATAGACCTTCATACGTCCTGCAAGCAGGATAGATTCCCTGGTAATTGCGGTAAGCATAAGGGCCATACTGGAGAGCAGGGTATTCCTTGCCTGGTTGGCCCTCCACCGTATTCACCGGCTCTATCAGCGTATGGTAGTTGGGCTGGAAGAAGAATGGCAGCGAGATGCGGGGAGTACCGGTAAGCACGCGATGTTTTGTGGCGATGTAGGCATCTCTTGACCAGTATTGCAGCATGTCACCGATATTGCAGATGTAAGCACCCGGGATTACCGGGGCATCGAACCAAGTATTATTCTTGCCCAGCACCTGCAGCCCTGGGCTATTCGCCAACAAAATCGTCAGGCAGCCATAGTCGGTGTGCGCACCGCAGTTATGATCACCAACTTGTATGCCCCGCATCCTCTGTTCCAGCTCGGGCATCTGCCCTGACATGGAGTCGACATCGCGGGCTACCGGGTAATTGACGGTGCGGAACTGCCAGAAAGACTGGTCATCGAATGCATTTCTGAAATAGTCGGGTTCTAGATCGAGGCTGAGTGCAATCCCTCGCATCAAATCGAAACCCAGCTTGTTCATTTCCGCTATATAACGATTGATCGACTCATAGTACCCAGGGATATCCGGCCAGATATTCGGGCCGTGCATGGGTTTCTTCTGTGTTACTTCGATGCTATCCGGTGCGAAATCCACGCTGAACTCCATGAGTTCATACGAGTTGCGTTTGCCGTCTGCAAGCTCGGATAGGACGGGTGAATAGCCACGAAAACATGGGCTGTATCTTTCCATCGAGTACTGCAGCTTTTCCTGAAGCGGCAGTGAAAA
>JAZKEL010000044.1:1795-2253 GCA_040387075.1 Pseudomonadota bacterium | reverse complement strand
TACGTCAAACGTCTGGGCGATGAGTGTATCTGCGATCCCGTGATTTTTTATATAAAAAAATCCTACTTCCCTGCATGCCGAACCCAGTTGGTTTGCAACTGCTCGACTGGCCTGTAAATCACCGTCGCGCAAGCCCCCAATGTCTATGATTGGAATCTGCAATTGCGTGAATAGCTCATCATCCATCCTATGTCCCCAATGTCAGCGATTAACGTATCTTAGGAAATCAAAACTCGTTTGCAACCTGATAAATCTACTAGGTTCGCCCCGACTCTGAGCTTCATATAATTCATCTCGCTACTCTGTAAGTTTTCCTATTGGGCTTGCAGACAAAGAAACGCCATTGTTTTTGCTATACGCCATTCCAGACAAACGATCTAAGTTTCAAAGGGGCAAGTCGTGCAAAATACTTCAGCTGTACTAAGTCAAACCAATCCATTGGTCAGCCTGAGCAGGTG
>JAZKEL010000044.1:0-1785 GCA_040387075.1 Pseudomonadota bacterium | reverse complement strand
CATCACTTTTAAGATATTCGATCACGATGCTTTACTTGATATGCGCGAGCAGTTTGCCAGTTACGGCTATGTAAAGCTACCAGCTTTTCTGGATCGCCAGGCTTTAACTGTATTCCGCGAAGAGATGGAACAAGTTGAGGACGTCGCCATACGCAAGAAATTCGAGATGCCAGGCTATTTTACACCGCGCAGACTGTCGGTGGCCGGCGGCGCCCTGATTAGGCACCACTCACCGTTGCTCTACAGTCTTTATCACCATTATGCGTTGCGCAAAAGCATCGAAAGTATTGTCGGCCGGCCTATATACACCTGCACACACCCTGAGGAGTATATGGTGGCAAATTTCCTTCATAACAGCGGCGATACACATGGATGGCATCTGGACGACCCTGCTTATGCCCTGATCATCTTTGCCGAAACGCCACAGGAAGGCGGAGGTGGAGAAGTCGAGTTCATTCCCAATTGGACCGATTTGTGCCGTCGCAAGCAACGAAGTCCAGATAAGGACATCCTCGACCTGGTGGAGTGGGCAGATGCGAATGGACTGGTAGACAGGCATAACCATCAAAGTGGCGATGCCTACCTTTTGCGTGCAGACAAAAATCTGCATCGCGTATCCCCTCTGAAGAATGTCGGAGACCGGCGTTCAGTCGTCAATCTTGCATTTCAATCCCTGGCCTGCGTCGATTATGGCAATACCGCAGATTTGCTTTACGGTATGCCGGTGACTTCAGCGCCTATGGTGACCATCTAATTCTACTTCCAGGAAAGAGTTGAGGTGCATATGAACCAAATAAGCGAATCACATATGGCAGTAGGTAATAGACACGAAGCTAATCCAAAAACATTCGACGGTGAAGAGCAGGCAGGCATGCAAACCATTCAATGGAGGCTGTCAACGTTCAACGAATTATCCAATCGCGATCTGTACGCCTTATTAGCCCTGCGTGAAAGCATATTTATTGTCGAGCAGGATGTGCCCTATAGTGACATCGATGGAAAAGATCTGCACTGCACGCACCTGCTGGGCAGCTTGCATGGAGAGCTTGTAGCTTACATGCGCATCCTGCCAGTCGGACTTTTTGAAGCCGGTTTTTTTAGCATAGGCCGCGTAGTATTGAGACAGGATTTACGTAGTACAGGCATAGGCCATGAGCTGGTTAGACAGGGCATGCAGTACCTCGACTCAGTACGGAGTAATTTTCCGGTCAAGATATCCTCGCAGCTGTACCTGAAAAATTTCTACTCGCGCTTTGGTTTTGTTGCGGTCGGCGATATGTATATCGAGGACAGGATCCCGCATATCGCCATGGTGAGAATATAAGGGCGGCCATGAAAGTTGACTTCAAGATTACTATGCTGACTCGCTATAAGTCCCAGTTATATTCAATGTTAGCCTGCTTATTTCCGCTGTCTATGCTGCTGGAATACCAAGCTCTGACGCCATGGCTGCCATTTGCATATGCTGTGATTGCCATTATATTGAGCAGGCATTTCCCCACTTATGTTCAGGGCATGCTAGCGATTGAGGACAAGATTAACTTGAAGCTGGGCCTCGTAACGCCAGCCAGAATCTGCCGAGTGTTTCTGCATGTTCCCGTGGTGGGCATTCTTTTTGGTGCCATTGTCGCGTTGAGCCAGTCCTCGTTTTCAGCCCAAGCATGCCTTGTATATATTGCCGCGTCTACCGGAATGCAATCCTGGGCAATCACTGCGGCCTACCGTGGCTGGGGGGATCGTGTATCGAATTCCTTACTGGCGTTCTTGCTCGTGTCCGGATCGATG
>JAZKEL010000043.1:0-1689 GCA_040387075.1 Pseudomonadota bacterium | reverse complement strand
TGCCAATACACCAGCCAGTGGTTGCGGATAACGTAAAGCGCTGTGCAAGGCCATTGCGCCGCCTTGGGAGAATCCGGCCAATACGATATTTCCAGGCGCGATACCGCGGGCGATTTCCTTGGCTATGAGCGCCTGTATCTTGAGTTCGCTGGCACGTATTCCGGCTTCATCCTGCCGGCTTTCAATACCCAGGCCGTACAGGTCGTACCATGCCGGCATTTCATAACCGTTGTTCAGCGTCACCGGCATGACAGGTGCATGAGGCAGGATAAAGCGTACGCCCGCAAGGTTCAGTTCCTCTACGATAGGCGCAAAATCATGTCCATCCGCGCCTAGCCCATGCAGCCATATAACAGACGAAGTGACATTAGTGGTGTCGCTGGATACAAGCTCCAGCGCCTCAAGTGCTTGCATATGAATCCTTATAAAAAGTGCATTCAAGTTCGAAAATTTTCTTACGTTAAATATGAAGAGTATTCGCTAACTATAGGACGCTGTTAAATCATTAGATTTTACGATATGCTTCAAATAAATCAGAGCATTACATAACCATAATAAATACAACTCTATGCGCATAGTCGAACTTTTTACCCGTCATGGCATTCGTGCCGGCCTCAGCATCGCTGTCATGGTGCTCCTATTATTGAATGCCAGCGAGGTGGTCCACTTCAGTTTTGTGAAGAAGCTGGAGAATTTTACCTACGATGCCAGGCTCAATCTGATGATGCCTTCCACTACGGATGACAGGATCGTCATTGTCGATATCGATGAAAAAAGCCTGCATGCAGAAGGCCGCTGGCCCTGGGGCCGCAACAAGCTGGCGGCACTGGTCGATAAGCTGTTTGACGATTACAAGATCAAGGTCATGGGCTTCGACGTTGTGTTCGCTGAAAAAGACGAGAGTTCCGGGCTCAAAAGCCTGGAAGATATCGGCAATACCTATCTCAAAGGCGACGGCAATTTCCAGCAGGCTATCACGGAACTGAAACCGAGGTTGGATTACGACCAGCTGTTTGCCAATAGCCTCAAGAACCGCAATGTGGTGATGGGTTACTATTTTACGCAGGGTGAAAAAGACAGCGGGGTAGGCAGCTTGCCGCCGGCTTCCTTTGTGGAAGGCAGCTTTAAAGGCAAAAACATTACATTCAAGCAAGTGACAGGGTTTGGCGCAAACCTATCCGTGATCCAGGGCAGTGCCATGGCTGCCGGCCACTTCAATCCCGACACGGACCAGGACGGCATTACCCGCAAAGTGCCTATGCTGATGGGTTACAAAGGCGGCTTATACGAATCCTTATCCGTCGCTATGGCTAGAATCGCATTGGGCGTGCCGAAATTGCAAGCCGGTTTTGCTGAAGGCATCGGCGTCGGGAAGAAATATTCCGGGCTGGAATGGCTCAGGCTCGGCGACAGGCGGATCCCGGTGGATGGCGAAATCGCTGCTTTAATCCCCTATCGTGGCCAGCAAGGCAGCTTTCCCTATGTGTCTGCAACGGATGTCCTGAATGGCAAAGTTTCGCCAGAGGTGTTGCAGGATCGGATAGTGCTGCTGGGTACCACTGCCCCAGGTCTCATGGACTTGCGCGCAACACCGGTGCAGAACATCTATGCCGGGGTGGAGGTTCACGCCAATATGATTGCCGGCATACTCGACCAGAATATCAAGGAGCGCCCTGCATACACCATGGG
>JAZKEL010000042.1:0-3045 GCA_040387075.1 Pseudomonadota bacterium | reverse complement strand
CGGGCCTGTTTGTATAAACGCGGCACGGTTTCCAGGTTGTGGTTCATCACGTCGGGCGGGGCGTTGGTGAGTATCTCCATGGCGCGATCGAGACGGCCGCGGAAATCCGGCACCAGGATTTCTACCTTGATGGTAGGAGAATGGGTGCGTACTGACGCGATGCAGTCCACGAAATGCTGGGCTCCGCCGTCACGCAGGTCGTCGCGGTCAACGCTGGTGATGACGACGTAGTTCAGCCGCATCTGCGAGATGGTGCGGCCCAAGTTCTCAGGCTCGTTGGCGTCCGGTGCCAGTGGCTTGCCGTGCGACACGTCGCAGAACGGGCAACGGCGCGTGCAGATGTCGCCGAGTATCATGAACGTGGCCGTGCCGCCGCTGAAGCATTCGCCGATGTTGGGGCAGGAGGCTTCTTCGCAGACGGTATGCAGGTTGTTGTCGCGCAGCACCTGCTTGATCTCCTGGAAGCGGGCGGAATCCGGCACTTTCATGCGTATCCATTCGGGCTTGCGCATCGCTGGGATAGGTACGATCTTGATGGGGATGCGCGCCATTTTCTGGGCGCTGCTTTCCTTCACCCCGGCAACTTTGGCGGGGGCTTTTGCCGGGATTGCATTCTGCGGTAAGGCTTCGGTTACGCTATCGGTCATGGTGTCTCTTGATGTTCATGCTGCTGGGATTTCTCAGGGTGACAGTACTTTTCGGGCAGCTAAAATTGCTAAGCTGCTAGAATTGCTAAGCTGCAAGTTCAACTGGCTGTGTTTTATTGTGCTCAGCCAATATAGATATTAAATAGTTTAGCAGTTTTGCCGCAATTTCATCCTGCGGTGTCGTAACAGCAAGGTCCCGCAATTGCGTCACCTGCAACTCTTGGTAACCGCAGGGGTCGATGGCATCGAAGGGCGCCAGGTCCATGTCCACGTTAAGCGACAGACCGTGGTAACAGCGCTGTTGCTTCAAGCGCAGGCCGAGCGAGGCGATTTTGCGGCCATCCACGTACACGCCGGGCGCATCCGCCCTGGCCAATGCCTGGATGCCGAATTCTTCAAGCAAACGGATGATGGCACTTTCCATGGCACTGACCAGTTGGCGCACGTTCATGCCGCGCCGTTTCAGGTCGACCAGCAGATAAATGACCACCTGTCCTGGTCCGTGGTAGGTGATCTTGCCGCCCCTGTCCACCAGCACCAGCGGGATATCATCGCGGCTGGGCATCCGTGCGTCCTTGCGGTTCAGGCCCAGCGTATAGACTGCATCGTGCTCGGTGATCCAGAGCTCATCCGGGGTATCTGCCGTACGCTCCGCCGTGAATCGCTGCATGGCATGCCACGTCGCCTCGTAATCGCTTCGGCCAAGATGGCGTATGTCAAGGTCGCGTATGTTCAGGGCCGGTTGCATGGTGGCTTGCATGAATGTCACTACAGTACGAACTTGACTTCAGGATGCGCAGTCAACGCCCGGTATATATCGTCCAGCTGCTGTTTTGAGGTCACGTACACGGTGCAGGTCAGGCTGATATAGCGCCCGCCGCTACTGGCCCGCATATCGACTTTGCTGTTATCGAAATCGGGCGCCTGGGTGCGGATGATGTCCACGATGGTAGCCGCGAATTCATCCCGCGTTTCGCCCATCACCTTGATGGGGAAATCGCAGGGAAACTCGATCAGCGTTTCCTCCGGCTGGATCGCATCTTCGGCGGCGGTAGGGTGGTTCGGGTGTTTGGACGTGTTGTCGGATTCAGCCATGGTTTACTCCTCGCGATGTCGCATTACGGTGTCTTTGTATTGCTGGTAGAGCCCATATATCCTGCGGAAAACCGGTCCGGGTTTGCCCTCCCCAACCGCCTTGCCATCCAGGCTGGTGGCAGCCAGCACTTCCTTGGTGGACGACGTGATCCATAGCTCATCCGCCGCACGGATGCGGGCCTCTGCGAAATAGCCGATATCGACTTCAATGCCATTGGCTGCAGCTAACTCCAGGATCAGGTCATAGGTGATGCCGGGCAGCATGTGCTTGTCCTTGGGCGGCGCCAGTATCACGCCGCACCTTCGGTAAGGATGCCGTCCCGGAATAGGATGGTCTCCGCCGCACCCTCATCTACCGCCATCTGCCGCAACAACACATTGGGCAGCAGGGCGATGGCCTTGATGTCGCATCTATCCCAGCGGATGTCATCGGCGCTGACTGCGGCCACACCCTGTTCTACCTGGGCCTGCGATGGCGTGACCAGCGGGTTGCTCATCATGAACACCGTCGGCACCGTATTCTTCGGGAAGGCATGGTCACGCGGCGCCACCCCGCGCGTGACGTGGATGTACAGCGACTGGTCATTGTTATTTGAAGACAAGCTGCCTGCATCTTGATCCGGCGTGTTTTCTTGGATCAGTGTCTGCACCAGGTCTGTCCATTCAGGCAGCGTATGGAGGTTATCGATGCGCAAGCCGGCCAGGCTATTGGACAGTCGCTGCAGGTGTTCCTGCAGGCGGAATGCGATCCCGGAATACACGGGGATGACTTCATATACGCCGTCGCCGAAGATAAAGCCGCGATCCAGTACCGGCACATAGGCCTGCTCGATAGGCAGGAATGTGCCGTTAAGGTAGACGGTCTGGGCCATCAGCCTGGCATTACCTTACGTTTGACAAGGCAGGCATTCAACAAACAGGCTCCTTATTGCAGTACTGCTTCTATTGAATCAGCAGCTTGATGCTATCCCACATGCGGCCGAAAATGCCGGCAATGGTGATCTCCTTGGCCGCGACCAGTTTGCGTTCCGCAATGACTTTATCGTCCAGCGTAAACTGGATGGTGCCGACGTCCTGGCCTTTGCTGACGGGAGCCAGCAAGGGTTGCCTGGTGGTGATCCTGGCTTTTACCCTGGCATATTCGCCCTTGGGCAATACGATGGATAGATCGCTGGCGACAGTGGCGGACAGGGTGTTCTCGCTGCCTTTCCATACCTTGAGTGTGCTGATATTGGTACCGGCTTTGTACACCAGGTGCGACTCATAGAACTGGAAACCGTAGTTCAGCAGTTTCTGGCTCTCG
>JAZKEL010000041.1:0-5412 GCA_040387075.1 Pseudomonadota bacterium | reverse complement strand
ATTCTTCAACCTGCTTGATGGTCATGCTGCCTTTGTATAGGCGCACATCCATACGGCCGAGGAATGACATGCCGAGCAGCACGTCGCCGCCCAGGCCGGGGGCGATCACGGCGGATACATCCTTGGCTTCCACACCGCCCAGTTTTACCGTCGCCAGCCGTGTCATGTATGCAACCGTATCGCCGTTGGCGGTGCTGGTGCGGATGGCGGTGCGTGAAGACAGCCCCAGTTCGTCCGCCACGCGTTGCGAGATCGCCACGCCGGTGGCGCCGGTATCCACCAGTACGTCTACCTTGGTGTCGTTGATCAGCGCCTCGGCGCGGTAGTGGCCGTCCACGCCGCGTTGCAGCACCACGGTGTGGTCGTTGCCCAGCACGGCAACCTTATTGGGATTGAGGATACCGTCGGCCAGGTAGTAGATGACGCCAGCAAGCGCCAGCCAGATGATGCTCACTACGATGGTGTTCCTGGACATGCTTACGCCTTTATGATTTTCTAGTAGGTTAGAAGGGCAGTTGCAAATGGGGAGCGGCTGCAAGCAGGATAGCCTTGAATGCCGCCTGGATGCACGCAAGCGCAGCCTGGTTTTCCGCCTCGAAACGCAAGACCATCACCGGTGTGGT
Organism: Pseudomonadota bacterium; assembly: GCA_040387075.1. Lineage (GTDB taxonomy): Bacteria > Pseudomonadota > Gammaproteobacteria > Burkholderiales > Methylophilaceae > DATHXC01. Next base: position 4,789 of record JAZKEL010000041.1, on the reverse strand, counting down.
GTTGGAAGGGCGCATCAGCCCGAAGCCGTCCGGGTACTCCAAACGCAGGCCGTCTATGTCGATGATGTCTATCGCACCGTCGAAACGGGCAGTCCGCTGCAACTGAGCAATGAGTAAGTGCGGCTCGCCCTCGGCCATGCCGATATGCAGCTCCGGCGTGCTGATGCTATCGGGCAAGGCATTCAGCACCGCAGACGGGTCGTCGAAATGGCTGAGTATCTCCAGCAGGCGGGCACCTGCGTAGAGACCGTCGTCGAAGCCGTACCAGCGCGGCCCCCGGCGGGTGTCATTGCTGGCACCAGTAGGATCGGTATGGGCATCGTTGAAAAACACATGCCCGGTCATCTCGCCAGCCAGTGCTGCGCCGGTTTCCTTTATCTTGGCTTTCACCAGCGAGTGCCCTGTCTTCCACATCAGCGGCACGCCTCCGCGCGCCTTGATCCAGGGCGCCAGCCTGCCCGTGGATTTCACGTCGAAGATGATGGTGGCACCGGGCTGGCGTTTCAGCACGTCTTCCGCGAACAGCAGCAACTGGCGATCGGGATAGATAATGTTGCCTTCCCTGGTCACCACGCCCAGGCGATCGCCGTCGCCGTCGAACGCCAGGCCAATCTCCGGGCCATTCTCTACATTCCCATTCTGCAAAGTATCAATCAGGTCCGCCAGGTTTTCCGGCACGGAGGGGTCTGGATGGTGGTTGGGGAAATGGCCGTCCACCTCGCAGAACAGCTCCTCCACCTCGCAACCCAGCGCGCGATACAGCGGTGCGGCAAAAGCGCCAGGCACGCCGTTGCCGCAGTCCACGGCGATCTTCATGCTGCGCGCCAGTGTTACGTCCGAGGTGATGCGTGCGATGTAGTCGTGCGTGATCTCGTAATTGCTTTCCTTGCCCAGCCCGTGAGTAAAGTTTCCCTGTTCGATGCGCTGGCGCAGGCCCTGGATGCTCGCGCCCGACAATGTCTCGTCCGCCAGCACCATCTTCAGTCCGTTGTAGTCCGGCGGATTGTGGCTGCCGGTGACCATTACGCCGCAGCCGGTATTGAGGTGGTATGCGGCGAAATAAAGCATGGGCGTGGCGACCAGCCCCAGGTTGATCACGTCGATACCCGCTTTGCGTATGCCGTGCGACACCGCAGCGGCCAGCTCCGGCCCCGACAGCCTGCCGTCGTAGCCCACGCAGATGGTGCTTTGCCCGCGTGCCGCCGCTTCGCTGCCCAGCGCATGGCCGATGGCTTCGACGATGTCGGCGTTAAGTGTCTTGCCGACAATGCCGCGGATGTCGTATGCCTTGAATATTTCGTTGGGGATCTGCATGGAGTCCGGGTGCTGGTTAAGTGTTAGGCGCCGTCTTTCAGGAAACATACCACACGTTCCGCCAGCCAGTCACCGTGCTTATCTTTACCATCGGCATGCCTGCCTTTGCTGACAAAGCCGGCGTGCCCGCCTTGGCTGGGGAAGTCGCGTATGACACTGGCGGATACTTCATCTGCTGTTGGCAAATCCTTGGCGGGCAGGAAGGGGTCGTTTTGCGCATTGATCAGCAAGGTCGGCACCTGGATGCTTTTCAGGTAAGGCCGGCTGTTGGATTTTTCCCAGTAATCGTCCGCATCGCGGAAACCATGCAATGGCGCGGTAAACAGGTCGTCATACTGCCACAGGTTGCTGACGCGCCGGATAGCGGCACTATCAAAGGAGAGGCCATGCCGCTCTATCATGGCAAGCGCCTTGGGGCGCAGGGTCTTCAGGAAAAGCCAGGCGTATAGCCGGTTGAAGCCGGTGCCCAGGACATGCCCGGTGGTCGGCAGGGCCAGCGGGGCGGAGATGGCGACGGCTTTATCGACGATATGCCCGGCCGCCTGCTGCTGTTCTCCCAGCCATTTGAGCAAGGCATTGCCGCCCAGCGACACCCCGACTGCATACAGTCGGCCGTGACTATCGCCGGGATTGGCGCTTTTAAGCCGCCCTAATATCCAGTCTATCTCGGCGGAATCGCCGCAGTGGTAACCGCGCGGCAAGCGATTGGCTTTACCGCTGCAGCCACGGAAATGCACGACCACACCGCGCCAGCCTTGCCGCTTCACTTCTGCCATCAGGCGCAAGGCGTAATGCGAGCGGGAGTTGCCTTCCAGTCCGTGAAACAGTACCAGTAAAGGCGTTTGCGGATTATTAGTTTCTTCGCCGGCCAGCCAGTCCAGTTCGATAAAATCGCCGTCCGGCGTTGACCATTCCTCGCGGCGGTATTCGATATCGGGAAGGCGCAGCCAGGCGGCGGGGTAGATGGTCTGCAAGTGCCGCCCGATGAGCCAGCGCGGCGGTCGATACCCGGAGAGCATGAGGATGTTACTGGTTCTGGGTAACCGTGGCGAGATAGACGCTGGCCATGGCATTCACCACGGCGCCCATCATGACGTGGTCATTGACGCCGTAGTAGCCGCATTCACGGGCGATTTCGGAAGCCACCTTCACCATTTCCAGCGTCAATGCACGTGCGGTTTTCAAATGTGCTGCTTCTTGCGGGCTGATCTGGTCCATTGCTGTATTCCTGAGGGCTCCGAAAATTTCGGTCTCGCTGAGTGTATGAGAAAGTACCGCGCCCAACAATGGAATACTGAATGAATAAGGCCTGCTTATTCGGCTTCGTCTATCCAGGCCAGCTGGATCGCTTCCAGGATCTTTTCGCCGGACTTGTGCGGTTCGTCGTTGAAACCGTCCAGGCCGAGCACCCAGGCGTGCAGGTCGGTAAAGCGGATGGTCTTGGGATCTATTTCAGGATATTTATCGTAAAGTTCTTCGGCGATCTGCTGGCTATCTGTCCATTTCATTTTGTTTCCTTAACAGTTAGATATAAAAATAATAGTGCCTATGGTAGGCAAGGCTTGCGTAAAAAATTATGACGCAGCATATAGTGAATATGTAAGGAGTAATTTTTTACGCGCAACGCAGCATGGCGACGGCACTATTATTTTTTTGTTATTTGGCGCGGGCGTACTGGTCCGGCCATTTTAGATCCACATGCAGTTCCTTGGCGGCATGCAGCGGCCAGTAGGGGTCGCGCAATAATTCGCGCGCCAGTAGCACGGCATCCGCCTGGCCGGTGACGATGATGGTTTCGGCCTGGAACGCGGTAGTGATCATGCCGACCGCGCCGGTGGCGATGCCGGCTTCCGCACGGATGGTCTCCGCGAATTTGGTCTGGTAGCCTGGGCCGGCAGGAATCTTGGCATCTGCCGCATTACCGCCGCTGGAGCAATCGATCAGGTCGATTCCCAGTTCTTTCAGCCACTTCGATAATTGTACGGATTGCTCCAGATCCCAGCCGCCGTCTACCCAGTCGGTCGCCGAGATACGCGCGAATACAGGTTTGCCCTGCGGCCAGAACTCGCGTACCCGTTTCGCGATGTTGAGCGGCAGGCGGCAGCGATTCTCCAGGCTGCCGCCGTATTCGTCTGTGCGTTTGTTGGTGTTGGGCGACAGGAATTCATTGACCAGGTAACCATGCGCGAAATGCAGCTCGATCACCTCGAACCCGGCTTCCAGCGCGCGCTTCGCGGCATCCACGAATTGCTGAACGGTTTCTTCGATCTCGGCGACCGTCAACTCACGTGGCGCACCGTGTTCCGGCGAGAATGGGATCGCTGAAGGCGCTACCGTCTGCCAGCCGCCGTCGGCCTCGCTGACGAACTTGCCGCCTTTCCAGGGTAAATCGGTCGATGCTTTACGGCCTGCATGGGCGATCTGTATGCCTGGCACTGCACCATGCTGCCTGATGAATGCGGTGATCGGCTTGAAGGCTTCGGTATGAGCATCCGACCAGATGCCCAGGCAGCCTGCAGTGATGCGGCCTTCCGCTACCACTGCAGTGGCTTCCGCAATCACCAGCCCGGCGCCGCCCACGGCACGCGTGCCTAAATGCACCAGGTGCCAATTATTCGGAATGCCATCCACGGCCGAGTACTGGCACATGGGGGAAACGAAAATACGGTTCTTGATGACGGTTTCGCGGAGCTGGATGGGGCTGAATAATTTGGAGGACATCGACGGGCCTTTCCGGTTGAAGTTACGCTGTTGAAATTACGCTATAGAAATTATTGAAAGGGAATTCTGCACGAATATTTTTAACTATGAAATCATGCAACTCTTCTCGTCATTCCGGCGCACCCGTAAAGAGTATGTCCATCCTCGCTACGCTGCTTCGCAGCTAGTCGGATGCCAAAGGCCGGAATCCAGGCAGGCCACCAATACTCAAGAATGTTGGTCAAGTATGCGGAGATTGCACGCAGCCTGGATTCCCGGCAGACCGTAAAGGTCTTCGCCGTGGAATATACCGACTAAAGCCGATTATTCACACGCGATACGCGGGAATGACGGCGTTATATATCGATAGATTCATCAATCCAGGACGATAGGAATGCTGGATAGTTTGGCAGCGGCGTTGCCACCGATGCTGTTTTCGATGCGGGCCTGCCATTCTGCCGGGCCGCTCTTGTGCACCGAATGCCCGCTGCTGTCGACGGCGACCGTCACCGGCATGTTTTCGACGGTGAATTCGTAAATGGCCTCCATGCCGAGTTCGGGAAAGGCGACCACACGCGCCGATTGGATGGTCTGCGAGATGAGGTAAGCAGCCCCGCCGATGGCGATGAGGTAGACCGACTGCTGCTGGCGGATGATGGCTATGGTCTCATCGCCGCGCTCCGCCTTACCTATCATGCCGAGCAGGCCGGTTTGCGTGAGCATGGTCTGCGTGAACCTGTCCATGCGTGTGGCGGTAGTGGGGCCGGCAGGGCCG
>JAZKEL010000040.1:0-3594 GCA_040387075.1 Pseudomonadota bacterium | reverse complement strand
TTCCGCCATATCAAGCAGGTGAAGAAACTGCGCAATCGCGAAGCCGCCAAAGAACTGGGTATCAGCGAAGGCGAAGCGATCGCCAATGCCATCGGCCGCGAGACTATCCGCCTCAGCGGGCCGTTCCACGAGCTTATCGCGGCGGTACCCAGGCTGGGCCGGGTCATGGCGCTGACGCGCAATGAGGGCACCGTGCATGAAAAGATCGGTATGTATGAAAATGTCTCGTACGACCATGTCGGCATGGTGCTGGGCCGCGACATCGACATGCGTATTTTTTATTCGCACTGGAAGCACGGCTATGCCGTCACCGAGCAGTCTGACAAAGGCGCGCAGCACAGCCTGCAGTTCTTTGACGCCAGCGGTACCGCCGTGCATAAAATCCACTTGAAGGAATTCAGCAACCTGAAAGCCTGGCAATGGCTGGTGGAAGCGTTCGAGCATCCTGACCAGTCACCCGGCCAGACGGTCGAGCCGGTTGCCTTGCCCGCAACACCCAAGCCCGAGTATGAAATCGACCAGCAGGGCTTTGCCGCTGCATGGCTGGCCATGAAAGATACCCATGACTTTTTCATCGTCATGCGGAAATTCGGTGTCAACCGTATCCAGGCCATGCGCATGGCCCCAGCAGGACATGCTTACCAGGTTGATAACAATGCGGTGAAACAGATGCTTGAAACGGCGGCAGCAGACGGCACCAGCATCATGTGCTTTGTCGGCAACCCGGGCAATATCCAGATCCATACCGGTGCAATCCAGACAGTAAAAGAGATGGGGCCGCCAGAAATGCGATGGATTAACATCCTGGATGATAATTTCAACCTACACCTGCGCATCGATATGATTGCCCAAAGCTGGGTAGTGAAGAAGCCGACGCTGGATGGCATGGTGACATCGCTGGAGCTTTACGATGCGGATGGCGAGATGATGGCGCAGTTCTTCGGCGAGCGTAAACCCGGCAAGCCGGAATTGCTGGCGTGGCGCAATATCGTGGCGCACCTGGCGTTACTCCAGCCTGCCGACCATCCATTGACCGACGCTTAAGGACCGGGCATGAACATACACCCGTTACTGCTAAATGCCGCGCTATTGGCCGTCTTTGCACTGACCAGCCTTACGGCACAAGCCGCCGAGCGCCTGCTGACGATAGGCGGCGCGGTCACCGAGATCGTCTATGCGCTGGGCAAAGGCGATGAGATCATCGCCAATGACATCACCAGCTACTACCCGGACGCTGCCAACAAGCTACCCAAGGTAGGCTATATGCGCACCTTGTCGGCAGAAGGCCTGCTCTCCATGCGCCCTACCCTGATCATCGCTGATGGCGGTGCCGGGCCACGCAATGTGCTGGAACAGATAGCCAATGCGGGCGTCAGGGTGATCCAGTTGCAGGAGGGCTTTACGCCCGAGCAGGTGGCGACCAATATCCGCCTCATCGGCAAGCAGTTGCAGGTCGCCAATACCGAGATAATAGCGACGCAGTACGAGACTTCCTGGCAAGCTGCCCAGGCGAAAGTCAGCGAGCTTAGGAACAGCCCGCGCGTGCTGTTCGTGCTCGACCATACCGGTAAGAACCCGCAGGCTGCAGGCGACGACACGGCGGCCAATGCCGTTATCAAGCTGGCGCATGCCGATAATGTGATGGCTGCGCAGTTTCGCGGCTATAAACCCTTGACGGCAGAGGCTATGGTGGCAGCGGCCCCCACAGTAATTATCACCACGCATGAAGGCATAGAGGCCAGTGGCGGCATGGAAGCATTCCTGAATAAACCGGGATTGCGCATGACGCCTGCAGGCAAGGCCAAACGCGTGATCAGTATGGATTCACTGTTATTGCTGGGCTTCACCCCCCGCCTGCCAAATGCCATCACCGAGCTATCACAGGCCGTGCGCCAGCCATGAATGTGTCTAATTCAATTCCGCTTGCGCTGAAAATCCACAAACTAGGCAGCTTGCGCAGCAGGCTATTGCTTGGCCTGGGCATGGCACTGATCACCACCCTCATCCTGTCTGCAGGCATAGGGGCGGTAGAGATAGCACCCATGCGGGTGCTGGAGCTGCTGGCGACTCCGCCGTGGTCTGCTGCGTGGAATACAATCGCCTCCGACGACAGTCAGCAGGCCATATTTCAACAAGCAATGGTGCTCTGGAACATCCGGTTGCCAAGGCTGGGACTGGGCGTGCTGACCGGCGCATCGCTCGCCGTATCAGGGGCGGCTATGCAGGCGTTGCTGCGTAACCCACTGGCAGAACCCAGCCTGGTCGGCGTATCCGGCGGTGCCGCGGTGTTCGCCTCAATATGCATCGTGCTGGGAGGCGCATGGATGGCGGATCTGCAAGGCATCATCGGTGAGTTCACATTGCCCGCGTTTGCCTTCATCGGCAGCCTGGGCGTAACAATCTTCATCTTTGCCATCGCCACACGCCAGGGCCAGACCTCGGTCGCCCTTATGCTGCTTGCCGGCATCGCTATCGGTTCCTTGTGCATCGCCATTATCGGCCTGCTCACCTTCGTCGCTACCGATGTGCAGATGCGCTCGCTCAATTTCTGGTCGCTCGGCAGCCTGGGTGCCGCCACCTGGCCGATGGTCGGCATGGTGGCGTGCCTGTCGGGAGTGTCGGTGATCGTACTGCTGAGACAATCCGCCGCACTTAATACATTGGCATTAGGCGAAGTGCAGGCACAGCTTCTGGGGGTTTCCATGCGCAGGCTTAACCGCATCTGCATCACCTGCATCGCCTTGGCAGTAGGGGCAGTCGTCTCGGTCACCGGCATCATCGGTTTTGTGGGCCTGGTGGCACCACACATGGTTCGGCTGGCCATCGGTCCCGACCAGCGACTGCTCATGCCCGCCAGCGCCCTGGTCGGCGCCATCCTCGTCCTGCTGTCGGATTTACTCGCCCGCACCATCGCCGTCCCCGTTGAGATCCCGGTAGGTATCATCACCGCACTGCTGGGTGTACCGTTTTTCCTTGCGCTACTCTTCCGCATGCGTAGCAAAATAGGTATTTAAGGAGTCGATATGCTGAAAATCTCCAATGTCAGCCTGAATATCGGTCGCAAAATCCTGGTGGATAGCATCAGTTTCAGCGTGCAGCCGGGCGAACTGGTGGCGATATGCGGCCCTAATGGCGCGGGTAAAAGCAGTTTAATGAGATTGATCAGCGGCGAACTCAAACCTAATCGCGGAGATATCAGCTGGCATGGCACCGCGCTGGCCGATTGGAACCTGCTTGCACTGGCACGCCAGCGCGCCCTGCTGCAGCAACGCTGCGAAGTCAGCTTTGATTACACCGCGCTTGAAGTCATATTACTGGGCCGCCATCCCCACCACCGGGGTGCTACCAGGCCGGTGGACATTCAGGTGGCGGAGGCCGCGCTGCAGGAAGTCGATGCCAGCCATCTGGCGGGACAAATCTACACGACCCTCTCCGGTGGTGAGCAGGCACGCGTACAAATGGCGAGAGTACTGGCCCAGATTTGGGAAGCCTCGGATATCCCGCGACTGTTATTGCTGGATGAACCCACCGCCTCACTCGATCCTCGCCAGCAACACCGGATACTCAGCGTCGCCCGGCAATTGGCGCAAAAAG
>JAZKEL010000039.1:0-3492 GCA_040387075.1 Pseudomonadota bacterium | reverse complement strand
GCGAACGCAACTTCCGGCGCGCAGCTGAGAAATCGTTCGTAAGCCAGCCGGCATTAAGCCTGGCAGTAAAAAAGCTGGAAGAAGAGCTTGGCGTACTGATTTTCGAACGTAGCCATAGCCAGATCACCGTCACGCCTTTGGGCGAGCAGATAATCGAACAGGCCATACGCACCCTGGAAGAAGCTGCCCGCATCAAGGAAATCGCCAGGCAGGGCAATGACCAGCTGATCGGTACTTTAAAGCTAGGCGTTATTTACTCTGCAGGGCCATACCTGCTACCGCAGATCATTCCCACCCTACGCATTACTGCGCCGGAAATGCCGCTGGACGTGGAAGAAAACCTGACGGCAACGCTAGAAGGGCAATTGCGTAGCGGCATGCTGGATGTAGCCATCATCGCATTGCCCTTCGATGTGCCGGGGGTAAATGTACGGCCGCTGTATGACGAGACGTTTGTGGTGGCAGTCCCCGTTTCGCATCCGTGGGCGGGCCGTAAAAACATACATGCGAATGAGCTTTCAGATGAAAAAGTACTGTTATTGAATAGCGGGCATTGTTTCAGCAACCAGGTATTGCAGGCCTGCCCCACTCTTTCACGCAAGGGAGAAGTCCTGCAGGGCAATTCCCTGGAGACCATACGCAATATGGTGGCTTCCAACCTGGGGATTACGGTATTGCCGTACAGTGCTGTCGAGCAACGCTACCTGAATCCACTGATCAAGGTTATCCCCTTTGCCCAGCCCATACCGACCAGGCGCATGGCCATCGCCTGGCGCAAAAGCTATGGTCGTGAAAAAGCTGTGGAAGTGCTGGCAGACGCTGTACGGGAAATAAAATCTGCAGGGATCAGCATGGTGGAGTAATAAATTAATCTTATTTTTTCAGTTAATACAAAATTAAGAGCAAATAAAAAAAACGGAGGCAATTGCCTCCGTTTTTATTCAGTCACCGTTTTTACTTAAACGGTCAATACAGGTCGCAATATTAACGATTGCAAACGTACATAGTAACTTCAAAGCCAAAACGCATTTCTGTAACTTCTGGTTTAGTCCACATGATGTATCTCCTTTTGGTTGTTCAAGAATTGCGTGAATCTCGTTCACGCAATGTATGAGTTACATAGTACAGAACAATTCAACCATGACAGTATGCGTAGTCATGAATAGCGGCTAATGATTTTCATGAGTTAATACGTGATATAGACACGGTACCCGGACACGCTTTTCTCTTCTGAAACCAATGCCAGGTTGATGCGAATTTCTTCGCCGGCTGATAGGCCATTGCTGATATTGCTAGAGGACGGTAAATACTCTGCCGGCTTGAATGTCCGCCGGAGCACAGGAGCCTCGTTGGCATCCGTCAAGGTAAGCTCAAGCAAGGGATAGCGTTGCCTGAAGGCGGCGTTATTGATCAGGGTAGTACTGAGGCGGATAAGCCCAGGTCGGTCGGTGTCTTCATGCAGGTCGGAATCGTCCACCGTTAACAGGTCGGCGTTTGCTGCCAGTTCTACTGTGCAACCGAGAAACTTGCAGGCCGCTATAAAATCCGGTTTCAGGACCGGCCACTGGCTGATAATGGTAGTGCGCATGAAATAAACGGATTGCAAGGCGGCGGCCAGCACCAGTATCAGGCATAACAGGATCAGCGATACCTTATTCACTTTACGGCGCCTGATCTGCTGGAGTTTGCCTTCGATCTCCACATCGGCTAACGCGCTGGGCTGTGCCTTGGAAGTGCGGTTGCCCGACCTGGCGGCTGCTTTCTTTTCTGGCGCGTCTATCGATGGTTGGATGGGTTGATGGATGGAGGGATCTGCTGGATCGGGCACCGGCAATTCGGCGATGTCCTGTTTAAGCTCGGTTTGAGGTTCCGGTGCAGTGTTTACCTCACTGACTGCTTCGGTTTCCTGTCGGGCAGCGTCGGGAGGAGTGGACGATATGCCATTATCAATTTCACCAGCACTGTTCTTATCGGACAGCGCATCGACGGCAGCTTCCGTTATGCTACCGAAAGGAAGGGTTGATTCGGCAGCCGATGCATTGCTGACGGGTTCCTGCAGGCTATCCAGTGCATTGAATACCTGCTGGCAATGACCACAGCGTACTTTCCCTTTTTGTGCCGCCAGCTGCTCGGGCCGCACGACAAAAATCGTTGCGCACTGCGGGCAGGAGGTGACGAGACTCATTTTCTAACGCCCGTCAGCAATACCCAGCTGTCCATGAATGCGGGTGCTGCCATTTCAAACCATTCTGCATAAATGGCGGAAACCATGTCTGCCTGCTCCCGCAAAATTCCCGACAGGGCAATGCTGCCACCGGATTTACAGGCTTCAGCAAGGGCGGGCGCCAGCACCATCAGGGCACTGGAAAGGATATTGGCGACCACGATGTCATAGCGGGTTTGGGCAGCTGGCAGGTCGTTTGCCATGTAAAACTCGGCAGTTACCCGATTTTGCGCGGCATTGTCATTGCTGGAGATAATCGCCTGCTGGTCGATGTCGACTCCGGTCACACTGGCGGCGCCAAGCTTCTTGGCAGCAATCGCCAGGATGCCGGAACCGCAGCCGTAATCCAGTACCGTATGCTGGGGTTGGATATGGTCTGCCAGCCAGGCGAGGCATAAATGCGTAGTTGGATGGCTGCCGGTACCGAATGCCAGGCCTGGATCGAGCACGATGTTTAGTGCATCGGCATTGGGCGCTGCGTGCCAGGTAGGCACTATCCACAGGTCGTCGCGAATGCGGATGGGCTCGAATTGCGACTGGGTAGCGCGTACCCAGTCCTGCTCGGCGATGGATTCCGTGTTGTAGTTGAGCTCCGGCAAGCCGGTAGCTTCCGTGAGGGCGCGCATGATGTCGGCGATGTTGGCGCCTTCATCGAATAAGGCGCTGACGATGGTATGTTGCCAGATACCGGGCGGCGGATCGCCAGGTTCGCCGAAGATGGGTTGCTCGTCCGGCGTTTCGGCATCCGCATCTTCGATGCTGGCAGACAGTGCACCCAGTTCCATCAGGGTGTCGCTCAGCAGGTCGGCAGTATTGTCCCGTGCCTCGATCTTCAGCGAAATCCAGCTCATCTTCTATGCTCCGCCTAGAGACAAAAATCCGGGTGTGCTTGAACAATGGCCCGGAATATGGCGTGGCGTATTACTTGGAACTGATGCCAAGCTTGTGTTCCAGGTAATGGATGCTGGTTTCCCCGAGGTGGAATGCAGCATCGGCCATCAGGTCGATATGCAGCGGCACATTGGTCTTAATGCCTTCGATCACCATTTCCGACAACGCAATGCGCATACGGGCGATGGCCTGTTCGCGGGTATCGCCGTAGGTGATCAGCTTGCCTATCATGGAGTCGTAGTGCGGCGGCACCATATAGCCCGAATACGCATGCGTATCGACACGCACACCGGGCCCGCCTGGCATATGGAAGGTGGTCAGCCGGCCTGGCGACGGCACGAAGGTGTAGGGATCTTCTGCATTGATACGGCATTCGA
>JAZKEL010000038.1:4765-12963 GCA_040387075.1 Pseudomonadota bacterium | reverse complement strand
GCCGGCCGCTCCCAGGAACAGTTTGGTGGCGGCAACATAAACGTCGACGCCGGTCGCTTTTTTTGCCCCCAGCAATTGGGGGACGAAATCGAAATCCTCGTTATGCTTGACCTGGACGCCCACGGCGACTTGGGGCATCCACTTGTCCTGGTCGTATACGGCATCACCGGCTACCCTGACTTTCATGCCGACGGTATCGAGCCGGATGGACTCGCCACGCACCGTATTGCCCAAGCCGAATTTTTGTTGCGCCAACGAAATTTCGACACGATTGTTGAAACCCAGGCTAACTCCCCCGCTACTCAGTTCAAATCCACCCCGCGTCCTGGCCTCGGTATAAAAAGCCGACCCACCGATTTGCTGATCCGTGCCGTAGCCCGCAATCAAGGCCCAAGGAGTCAAGCCACCCCACCCGCCCCTTCCATCTGGGTCACGCCGCCAGTGGCTAGCAGCCTGTCGCCGGCATACGAAGTGCTCACGGAAATGAATGCCGTCATAGCGGCGACGACTAACAAAAGGCGCTTTAAGGATTTAATATAGATGATGATATTCATGGTTATATGCTTGAAGTATGGTTATTGCTTAATTGGGTTATGCAAGGTCAATGCCATCAATAGCCATACCTATGCATGCCTGTTTTAACGAATAATCCATGCAATATAGAACTACAGTGGAGGATTAAGAATAATGACAAAGCGTATGTTTATCCCATTCATGCTGGTATTACTATCCCTGGGCGGATGCGCTACGCAGTTGCCTGAGAAAAGCCTGTTCGACAGAATCGGCGGCTTACCCGTATTAACGGTAGTCGTGTCCGAAACTGTAGACGAGGTCAGCAGCAACCCCAAGACAAAACGCAGCTTTGAAGGCATCAAACTGCCGAAACTAAAGGAGAGCGTGGTTAGCCAGCTTTGCATGCTGACCGGCGGTGGGTGCACTTATGACGGCGAGACCATGAAAAATGCCCACGCCGACGCCAAGATTACGACAGCGGAATTTGAATTGTTCGTCCAGAGCTTCCGCGATGCGCTCAACCGTCATGTCGCTACACGGGAGAAAAACGAGTTGTTGAAGATCCTGGCGCCGATGAAACGGGATATCGTTTCCAGCAATGTCTCATCCAAATAGGTATCCTATGGACAAATTCAAACCGGCCAATTCCAAACTCATATGCTTACTCGTCGGCCTATCGTGCATAGCCGGCCATGCATATGCCGGACAACTTTCGGTACTGGTGAGCAGCCAGGCCGACTTGCCCCTGGAGAACGCGGTAGTGTATGCGGAACCGGTCAATAAAATCAGCATGCCAGCACCGGATGCGGCTGCCATCGAGCAAAAGAACAAGAAATTCCTCCCGCTCGTCACCGTTGCCCAGACTGGCGCCAGCATCACATTTCCTAACCACGATACGGTCAGGCACCACGTCTATTCGTTTTCACCTGCCAAGACATTTGAACTGAAACTGTATTCCGGCGTGCCCAGCACCCCGGTCACTTTCGATAAAGCAGGAACGGTGGTACTCGGCTGCAATATCCACGACCAGATGCTGGCGTTCGTGCAGATCGTGGACACGCCCTATTTCGGCAAAACCGACGCTGAAGGCAAAGTAAAAATACTCAACATCCCCAATGGCCAGTACACGCTTAAAGTCTGGCATTACGCGCTGGTGAAGGAAAATGTGCCGCTTGAGCAGGCCATTACCATTAAAGGTAACGAACAGTTCATTGTGAAGCTTGACATAAAGAGCAGCGACCTGAGATAGATGCGAATATATCCATGAAATTCAAACGCTTACAAAGCCGAATCGCAGTCGTTTTCCTGACCATGATCCTGTTGATACAGGTCATAGGCAGCATCGCGATCCGCTTCAGCATTGAAAAGAACGCGCGTGCATCCGTGGATGAGCAACTGCTGGTCGGTGAAAAGGTGTTCTTAAGCCTGCTCGAACAGAACGGGGAGAACTTGAGCCTGGGCGCACGCATCCTGGCCAGCGACTATGGATTCCGCCAGGCTATCGCCAGCAATGACTATGAAACCATACTGTCCGCCCTCTCCAACCATCAATCCCGCATAGGGGCCGACATTGCGATCTTTTACTCCCTAAGCACACAGAAGCTGACCATATCGGGCAACCTCTCCAATGAGGAAGCAAAACGGGAAGTCGAGCAGCTCATCAACCAAGACCAGGCCAATACCGCCAGCGAATTCACGATCTTCAAAAACCAGCCTTACCAGCTGGTTGCCGTGCCGATCAAAGCGCCGCTGACCATAGGCTGGATCGTGATGGGCTTCGAGATCAACAATGCCCTTACGCAAAAACTCAACAAGCTGAGCAATCTCGAAGTCACCTTCATCAGCAGAACGGGCGACAATAATTGGTCATCCATGGCGTCGACGCTCAGCATGGCGAGCACCAAGGAATTGCTGGCATTGAGCCCTGCCATGATCTCACCCGGCACCCACAAAAGCGAAGTGCGCATCAGCGACATGGAGTTGGGGACGCGTTATGTGAAGATTTTCGAGGATGCGCACCATGCGCTCTTCGCAGTATTGCAGCGCTCGATCAACGAAGCCACTGCTCCCTACCAGTCGCTGCAGCGTAATTTACTGATACTGACGATCATCGGGGCCCTGATATTCATCGCAGGCATCTTCTACATCTCCAAGCGCATCACCCAGCCGATTACCGAGCTTGCCGAAACGGCCAAGATGCTGGAGGAAGGAAACTACAACATCCATATCCAGCAAAGCATAGAACGGGAAGATGAACTAGGCAGGCTGAGTCGCGCATTCAACAGCATGAGCGATGCCATTGCCAGTCGTGAAAAAAGCATATTGAAGCTGGCGTACTGGGATGAAATGACCCAGTTGCCTAACCGCGCTTCCTTCATGGCCAAGCTCTCGACCGCCATGGCGCATGCACAGGCAAAAAAAGAATCCCTGTCCGTCATCGTGATGAACCTCGACCGCTTCAAGCAGATCAATAATGTGCTTGGCCAAAAAGCCGCCGACGAAGTATTACTGGGCGTGGCAGCGCGCATCTCGTCCTCGGTACGACGCTCGAGCGATGTGATCGCAAGATTCGGCGGCGATGAGTTTGCCATCCTCCTGCCACATGCCGACTCCACCACCGGGCTGAATGTAGCCCATACCCTGCTAAAGACGCTGGAGGCGCCGATACAGATCAAGGACCAGTTTGTTGACATCAGCGCGGCAGCCGGGATTGCCACCTATCCAGACCATGCGCTAGACGAAGGGCAGTTGCTGAGCCATGCCGAAATTGCCATGCATGCCTCCAAAACCCGCCATTCCGGTGCCGTGGTATTCGACCTGGACATGGATATCGGCAGCCAGGGCAACCTGTCGTTCGCTTCCGAACTGAAGAGCGCGATGTCGACAAACCAGTTTGTGTTTTATGTACAGCCCAAACTGGAGTTGGCGACCGGCAAGGTATGCGCTGTCGAGGCATTGATACGCTGGGAGCACCCGGAAAAAGGCTTTATATACCCGGACGAGTTCATCCCGTTCGCCGAGCAGTCCGGCTATATCCGCGACATCAGCTTATGGATGCTTGCAGAAGCGGCACGCTTCAGCGCGCTATGGATCGCCAACAGCATTGAGATACCGGTGTCGGTCAACCTGTCGACCCGCGACCTGATCGACCAAGATTTGCCGAATAAAATATCCAGTATCCTGAATGCCCATAATGTCAGCACCGAATCCATCTCCATCGAGATCACGGAAAGCAGCATCATGGACGACCCCCTGCGCGCAGAACAGACGCTGGACCGCTTATCCAGGATGGGCATCACGTTATCCATCGATGACTTCGGCACCGGGTATTCATCGCTGGCTTACCTTAAACGCCTGCCGGTCGACGAACTGAAGATCGATAAATCGTTCGTGCTGAAAATGGAAGAGAACAGCAACGACATTAAAATCGTAAAATCCACCATCGACCTCGGCCACAACCTGGGGCTTAAGGTGGTGGCAGAAGGTATCGAGAACAAAATGACCTGGGACTTGCTGAAAGAAATGGGATGCGATCTTGGCCAGGGCTTTTACATGAGCCGGCCGATCCCGGCGGAAAATTTCATTGCGTGGATGGAGAGCTGGGAGCGTAGCGAGGTGAACAATGAAATCATGGGTGCTACCGCTCATCACACTGACAGTTGAATTATCACTAATATAGGGCATGGACTGGCATTTATATCTACTGGAATGCAAGGGCGGCAGCTACTACGCCGGCATTACCAATCGGCTTGAGGCACGGTTTGCGGCGCATTTAAGCGGGCGCGGGGCTAAATATACCCGAGCAAACCCACCTATCCGCATCTTGGCATCGAAGACGTATCCCGACCGGTCTGCGGCATCCATCGCAGAAGCCCAGCTGAAACGTATACCGCGCAGCGAGAAATTGGGATTCTTTGAGGATGCTTTGCTTAAGGAACCATCGGCATGAGAAACGGGCAGGTATCTAAACAGCAAACTCTGGAGCTGCTCAAGGCAGTCAACGCTGCGCTAGAGAAAGACTGGCATGGTGCACACCTGGTTGCCCAGGATTCGGAACACCCCGCCGCCCACTGGCTGCACGCTGTGCTGCATAAGATCGAGGGCGATGCAGAAAATAGCCGCTACTGGTATGCACGTGCCGGCAAGAATTACGAAGACTTTGCCGACGCGGATGATGAGCTCAGGGCAATCGCAACCCTGCTGGAAAAATCGAATAGTTAAGGCTCTTCAATGCCTGGAATACACAATAAAAAACCGCCTGGTGGCGGTATCTTTAGTTACTACAGTAAGAAACTACAGTGAATTTTATTATTGCGTATGTTTCTGGTTCAGTGACGGGTTCTTTTCCGCTTTACCAACCGATTGAACAACATTTTCGGTCTTTCCTTCGGTACTGCTGCATACGCCCTTTTAAGGGTTTTCAGCATATTTCGATACCATTTCGTTTGCGTCTTGTCTTCAGATAACATGATCAACGATCTCCCTTTGCTTATTGCATAAACCCAGCCAGTTCGAGCAACTAATTGTAACCCTTAAAAGACTCGTTTAGTGCGATACGCCCTGCATTCCGGGCAGCTATTTTTTCACAATACCGCGAAAAAAATTACGCCGATTTCGTTTTCTACTTCTAGTGGTTAACTGCTTACTTCATGGCACGTATTTTACTGGTGACCAGCGAGGCCGCAGCGGTCCTGGTTTCTACCCCGAGCTTGATGTAGACATGCTCGAGATGCTTGTTGATGGTGCGTGGGCTGGTACCGAGGATATCGCCGATGTCGCGATTGGTTTTTCCCTTGGTGGCCCAGTACAGCACCTCGGATTCACGCATAGTGAGCTTGAACGTCAGCATCAGTGCCTCTATCTGCGCAGCATCCGACTCCTCCCGTAAAAAGATGATCCATTGCTCGGCGCTGCTTAAATCTGCCGGCGTGAATATCAGGCGATTGGTGCCCTGCATGATGGTCATGGGATCCAGCACCTTGCCGAAATGACTGGTGTTGTATGCCTGCACCACCCAATTGCTCAGCGCCAGCGGGGTCAATTCCAGCATGGGGTTTTCGGAAGCGAAATAACGCTGCATCCATTGGCGCGCAAGCGGCGTCTGCCAGACGATTTTGCCGTCGGCAGGGGTCACGGCTATTGCGGCCTGGCCGAATGCATCCAACGCGCCGCGCGCCTGTTTCATCATCCTGGCGGTGTTCAGGTGCGAGGTGATACGGGCCAGCACCTCCATCGGCCGTATCGGCTTGGTGACGTAGTCGGTGCCGCCGGCCTCGAAGGCAGCAGCCACGTGCTCCGCCTCCGTCAGTCCTGTCATGAAGATCACGGGGATGCTGCGGGTGGTCATGCTGGCCTTCAGCTTGCGGCAGACTTCGAAGCCGTCCATGCCGGGCATGATGGCGTCCAGCAGAATGATATCGGGCTGCACTTCTTCCGCGCGCTCCAGGGCGACCTTGCCGTTATTCGCCACCAGTACCATATAGCCGGATTCATCCAGTGCATCGTGCAGCACCGCCAGGTTATCCGGCACGTCATCCACGATCAGCACGATCGTATTCTGCCCGCGATCCGGCTTGAATTCAGCACTAGACATAACTGGAGCTGCCGAGTTCTTCGACGAATTTCTTCATGGCTTCCAGCTGGAACTGCTTGGCCAGCTTGCGCATCACATCCACAAAGATGGGGTAGCCTTCGTCCAGCGCCGCGATCTCATCCAGCTTCTTGGAAATGCCGCGCACATAGCCCACCTTGATGAGCGCCAACAGCTCCTGGATGTACTTCTCCGGTGGCAGCACTAGGTCGTTCGCCTGCAACGGCGATTCTTGCAATAACAGAGGTTCCGGCGCAGTGATCCACTTCAGTTCCAGCGTCGTCTCCAGCCAGTCCAGCAGCTCTTCCAGGTTGACCGGCTTGAGGATGAAGTCTTCGGCACCGATGCCCGCCGTATTTTCCAGGCCCTTGTCGAACGCGTTGGCCGAGACGATACCGATGGGCACGGTGGACTCATGCACCCTGCGGATAACGTAGCTTGCCTCCCAGCCGTCCATCACCGGCATGGCGAGGTCCATCAGGATGACGTCCGGCTTGAATTCGGTATACAGTGCCAGGCACTCCTTGCCGTTGGCGGCTTCTGCCATCTCGAACCCCAGCGGCTCCAGGATGTGCACCAGCAAGCCGCGATCCACCGCTTCGTTATCCACCACCAGTACTTTACGCCTCTGCCCGGTATAGCCGATGCGGGCGGCTGTGGAAATAGCTTCATCCTCATTCTCGATGCGCACCTGGGAAAGGAACAGCCGTATTTGGAAGACGGTACCCTCACCCACTGCGCTTTTCACGGTGAGCTGCCCGCCCATCAGCTGCGTCAGCATCTTGCTGATGGTCAGCCCCAGTCCGGTGCCGCCTATGCTGCCGTTATTGGCGGCACTGCCGCGGGTAAAAGGCTCGAAGATGGCATCGATCTCGTTTTGCGGAATGCCCGGCCCGGTATCCTCGATTTCGATGATCGCCAGTTCACGCGCGTATTGCAGGCGGAAGGTCACGCCGCCGTATTGAGTGAACTTGACGGCATTGCCTAGGATATTGATGAGTATCTGGCTAAGGCGCTTCTGGTCGGCCCGTACCACTTTCGGCAGATCGCCGGTGGCTTCGTAGGCGAAGCTGATGCCCTTGTTGCGTGCCTGCAGCTCGAACATGCTGACGATCTGGCGGATGAATTCGGGGAATTTGAGCGACTTGATATCGAAGGTAAGCTTGCCGCCTTCGATGCGCGCGATATCCAGCGTGCCTTCGATCAATGACAGCAGGTGTTCGCCGCTGCGGCGTATCACGCGGATCGCCTGCTGGCGGCTTTCCGGGATGGCGCTGTCGTTATCCAGCAGTTGTGCGTAGCCAAGGATGCTGTTCAGCGGCGTACGCAATTCATGGCTGATGCCGGTGATGTAGCGGCTCTTGGCCTGATTGGCCTGTTCCGCCACCTGGCGCGCCTGTTGCAGCTCGGCATCGGTCTGTCGGTGAAGCTCAATTTCGCGCAGTAGCAAGCCTGTCTGCCGGTTGGATTCCTCCTGGGCCACCCGTCGGCTTTCGCCGGTGAGCACCAGCCACCAGGCGATCAGCCCGCTGGCAAACACCAGTGCTGCAAACACCTTGAGGTAACCCAGGCGCAACAACGGCAACAGGCTGGCGCTATCCTTGCCTAGCACCTGGCTTTCGTGAAAATAGATCAGCCCCAGCAGCATGCCGAGGAATGCCAGCGTCACCCCCATGAGCAGAAGATAAGTACTCAGGCCGCTTTTGAGGTAAGGCCACAATGTCTGCGGCAAAATACGCTTGAGTGCGGATTCCCACTGTGTCGAAAAGCGCGCATGCGGTTTGCACACGTCGTTACAGCGTGCATCCAGGCAGCAGCACAATGAACAAATGAATCCCTGGTAGGCCGGGCATTGCGCCATATCTTCGGTTTCGTAGTCACGTTCGCAGATCGAACATTTGGCGGTGCGCCTGGCCGGGGAAAATACATACGGTGCACGCGCAATGTAGTACTTGCCCTTAGTCAGCCAGGCGATCAGGGGAGAGGCGACCAATGCCGTCCCCAGTGCGATGAATGCCGAGAATGCCTGCAGTTCCTGCCCGAAGACGCCGCCGAATGCGGAGATGGACAAGGCCGAGGCCAGCAGCATCGCGCC
>JAZKEL010000038.1:0-4755 GCA_040387075.1 Pseudomonadota bacterium | reverse complement strand
GGCACGCCTGAATTCGATGCCTTTGGGACTCAAGCCCAGCGGCTTATTGATCACCAGGTCGGCCACCACGGCGGTGATCCAGGAGATGGCGATATTGGAATACAAACCCAGCACCTGCTCCAACGCCTGGAATACATCCAGTTCCATCAGCATCACGGCGATCAGCGCATTGAACACCGCCCATACCACCCTGCCCGGATGGCTGTGCGTGAGGCGGGCGAAGAAGTTAGACCAGGCCAGCGAACCGGCGTAGGCATTGGTCATGTTGATCTTGATCTGCGAGACGATGACGAAGAATGCGGTGACTGCCAGTGCAATCTGCGGAGAGGCAAATACGTGCTCGAAGCCGACCAGGTACATATGCGTCGGATTCACGGCTTTTTCGTACGACATGGCGCCTTCGATTGCCAGGTAGGCCAGCAGCGCCCCGCCCAGCATTTTGATGATGCCCAGTAGTATCCAGCCAGGCCCGGCGACTAGCACGCCAAGATGCCATGACCAGCGGTTTTGCTTGGTCTTTTGCGGCATGAAGCGCAGGTAGTCCACCTGCTCGCCGATCTGCGTGATGAGGGCTACCCCTACTGCGGTCGCTGCGCCGAACAGCAGGAAATCAAAATGGCCGTTCTGCCCGGACTTGCCGCCGTAGTCGATCAGCCTGGAAACAATGGCCGGGTCTTCATGGATGACGAACATGAACGGCAACGCCAGCAACACCAGCCAGATCGGTTGCGTCAGCATCTGGATGCGGCTGATGAGCGTCACGCCGTGGGTCACCAATGGGATGACAATCAGCGCACTCACCATGTAGCCGATATACAACGGCAGGTGGAATGCCAGCTCCAGCGCATAGGCCATGATGGCCGCCTCCAGCGCGAACAGGATGAAGGTGAAGGAGGCGTAGACGAATGACGAAATGGTTGACCCGATGTAGCCGAAGCCGGCACCGCGTGTAAGCAGGTCCATATCCACGCCGTATTTCGCGGCGTAGTAACTGATGGGGATGCCGGTCATGAAGATGATCACGCCGACCGCCAGGATAGCCCAGAAGGCATTGATGAACCCGTAATTGACAGCGATGGTGCCGCCGATGGCTTCCAGCACCAGGAACGAGATGGCGCCGAAGGCGGTATTGGAAACGCGCAATACCGACCATTTGCGGAAGGACAGCGGCGTGAACCGCAGGGCGTAATCCTCCAGCGTCTCGTTGGCCACCCAGGTGTTGTAATCACGGCGTATCTTGACGATACGCTGGGTCGGCTCGGCCGATTCGGCAACCTGGTGGTCAGTGGCGATTACAGTCAATCTTATTCCCCGTGAGACGCAATCGAACGCCAATTACGTATTGAACTACAAGTAATTATTGAACTACAAGCAATTATCAGGCTAAAGAGCCTTGCTTGATTATCCAGTACTGTAGACAAATACGGCAGCCATAAGCTGCCGCGTTAATACGTTGCAAACATTATTAAGCGAGCAGCAGGTAGCCGCCTGCCAGCAGGATTCCCCACGCGATTCCCGCCTGTGCCCACTTAGCAATCCTGGATGTCTGCGACCCCAACGCTAAGCCGGCCATATGCAATATCCCGGTCGCCAGCAGCATGCCGGCCAGCGCGTATGCGCCGGAATGTGGCGATAACTCGGTGCCATGTGCAAGCCCGTGCATAAAGGCAAACAGCGCCACCATGGCGATCCTTAGAGCCGGCGGCATGGGCAGGCTGATCAACAGCAATAGGCCCATCGCCATGACGGTAGCGGCGATGGCGGTTTCAACACCAGCAAAAGCCAGGCCTGCCAGGCCGCATGCTGCGCCGATTGCCATGACCAGCATAAAAGCCAGCGGCAACTGCCAGCGTGCGTTGCCGCCCAACTTGCCGGCCCATAACCCCACTGCCAGCATCACCAGCAGATGGTCCCAGCCGGTGAAGGGATGCAGGAAGCCTGCCTGCGCACTTTCCATGCCGTGGCCCGGATGCGCGAACGCCATTGCAGGCAGCATCAATGCCATCGCGATACCCAATTGCTTTTTCATTACATACCCCTCTTTCTATTCAATATTGATGATGCTCTACAGCATCAGCCCTTGTTTTTCGATAAAACTCACGATCTCTTCCAGCCCCTGTCCGGTCTTGTGGTTGGTGAAGATAAACGGCCGCTCGCCGCGCATGCGTTTGGCATCGCGTTCCATCACCTCCAGCGAGGCGCCGACCATGGGCGCCAGGTCGATCTTGTTGATGATCAGCAGGTCGGACTTGGTGATGCCGGGGCCGCCCTTACGCGGAATCTTTTCGCCTGCCGCCACATCGATCACGTAGATGGTGAGGTCGGACAACTCGGGGCTGAAGGTCGCCGCCAGGTTATCGCCGCCGCTTTCCACGAACACGATGTCCAGCGTCATAAAGCGCTTGCTGAGCTGGGCGACCGCTTCCAGGTTCATGGAAGCGTCTTCGCGGATGGCGGTGTGCGGGCAGCCGCCGGTTTCCACGCCGATGATGCGATCCGGCTCCAGCGCCTCATTGCGGGTGAGAAATTCGGCGTCTTCCTTGGTATAGATGTCATTGGTCACCACGGCGATGTTGTAGACGTCGCGCAGTCGCTTGCACAGTGACAAGGTAAGCGCTGTCTTGCCGGAGCCGACCGGTCCGCCGATGCCGACACGCAGTGGTTCGGAGTAAGTTAGCTGTGTGGATGCTGGTAGTGGTTTATTCATACATTTCTTCCAAACGAATCAATTGTGGATGTGTAGTCACCCTCAATAAGGTTGTGAGCACTGTGCAACGACGTAATTCGCCGCAAGAGATACTTTTCATGAGCGGAACAATCGGCTGTACTGGGTTTCATGCCTGCATCCGGCAATGGTCAGCGCCGGGGCAAAATTACTGATCTCGTCGTCTGCAAGCTGCATGGCATGTTCAACCAGTTGAGGGATCTGCTGGCCTAAGGCGAACATGATCTTCTGCCCGGCCACCTGGCCGAGCGGTACTGTCTTCATGGCGGCGGATACCTGGTTCTCCATCCACGACCAGGCGAAGGCATGCAGCATGTCCTGTGCGCGGATGTGCCACAGGTTGGCAACACCGGCATAGGCGGTCACGAAGGCGGGATCGATCAAGGTATTGAGCTTGTGCATGAACGCTTCGGGCAACTCTTGCAAGTCATTCAGCAGCCTGCATAGCGAATAGCCCATCTGCCGGGTCTCCGCCAGCGATTCCGAGGTATCGCGCCCGGCTTTGTAGAACATATCCCACTCGTCGACTGCAGCCATGTCATCGGCCTGCCAGGCCAAATAAAGGCGATACAGTACCGGCAGTTCGAAATTGCCCTGGTAGATGTCCAGCACGTCGGCGATCCAGGTGTTGGTGGTCGCTGCATCGTGCGCATCGCCGGACTCGATCGCCCATTCCAGGCCCTGCGAATAACTGTAGGCACCTACCGGCAGCATGGTGCTGGCAAGCTGGAACAAGCGGCTTAACGCCAGGCGCTGGTCAGCAGCATCAGGCAATTTTGCGTACCCTCACTGGCTGTTTTATAGATGGGCCGTCGTCATGGCTATGGCGATGTCCGCCGCCGTATGCGCCGGCTTCCGGCTCGAACGGGGAATTCTTTTCGATGACGTGCATGCCCAGGCCCAGCAGCATCTCCTTCAACACATGGTCCTGCTCCAGGCGCAGCCAGCCGTCGCCGACCTGCAGCGGCACGTGACGATTGCCGAGGTGGTACGCGGCGCACATCAATGCCTGCTGGCTGACGGCGGTGACGTCGTGCACAGGCTGTTCTGCCGCGATGACCTGGATGATCTTTCCGTCATCGGCCTTCAGCAGGTCGCCGCCGCGCAGTATCGTGCCACGGTCCAGCATCAGTGCGGCTTCCAGGCCGGTGCGCAACATGACGCGCAAACGGCTTCTCTGCCGCAGGTCGAACGGCAGCTCCAGGTAGTCATCGATGCGGGAGGCCTCAGCAATACGTTCGGTGATATTCAGCATGGTCATGATCAAAAAGAAATATTCAGAACAGGAAGTAACGTTGCGCCATCGGCAATACCGACGCCGGCTCGCATACCAGCAGCATGCCGTCGGCACGTACCGCATAAGTTTCCGGGTCCACATCGATGAGCGGCAGCCAGCCGTTATGGATCATGTCGGCCTTCCTCACGGTACGTGTGCCATGTATGCCTACCAGCGGCTTGTTCAGGTTCAGGGCGGCCACGGCAGGGTTCTGCAATCCCGCCTGCGAGATGAAGGTCACCGAGGTTTTCAGTCCGCCACCATAAGCGCCGAACATGTGGCGGTAATGTACCGGCTGCGGCGTGGGAATAGAGGCATTCGGATCGCCCATGGCGGCTGCCGCGATCATGCCGCCCTTCAGGATGGTCGACGGCTTCACGCCGAAGAAAGCTGGACGCCACAGCACCATGTCGGCCAGCTTGCCAACCTGGATGGAGCCGACCTCATGCGCCACCCCATGGGTAAGCGCCGGGTTGATGGTGTACTTGGCGATGTAGCGCTTGACGCGGAAATTATCGTTGCGCGCGTCGTCCTCTGCCAGCGAACCGCGCTGGACCTTCATTTTGTGCGCGGCTTGCCAGGTGCGGATGATGACTTCACCTACCCGGCCCATGGCCTGCGAATCGGACGACATCATGGAAAATGCCCCCAGGTCGTGCAGGATATCCTCGGCAGCGATGGTCTCGCGGCGGATGCGGCTCTCGGCGAACGCGATGTCCTCGGCGATGGCCGGATCCAGGTGGTGGCACACCAT
>JAZKEL010000037.1:0-6349 GCA_040387075.1 Pseudomonadota bacterium | reverse complement strand
CCCGTGAATGGTACAACGACTGGTATGCGCCGAATAACGCCATCCTGGTGGTGGTCGGCGATGTGAAGACGCAGGACGTGGTCGCACTGGCCAAACAGTATTTCGGCCCGCTGAAATCGCGTGCACTGCCTGAACGCAAACCGCAGAAGGAGCCTGCGCAGGTGGGCGAGCGTCGCCTGATCGTGAAGGCGCCCGCCAAATTACCTTACGTGATGATGGGCTACCATGTGCCCGCCCTGAAAGACCCGGCGACTGACTGGGAGCCCTATGCACTGGAGATACTGGCCGGCGTGCTGGATGGTAATCCATCTGCACGGCTCAACCAGAACCTGGTGCGCCAGTCGCAGATCGCCGTGGATGTGGGCGCGGGATACGACCTGGTTGCACGCGGCCATGAGTCTCTGTTCGAGATCGAAGGTACGCCAAGCGAAGGCAAATCTGCCGCAGAAATCGAAGCCGCGCTAATGGAGCAGATCGAGTTGATCAAGGAGAAAGGCGTCACCACCGGCGAACTGGACCGTGTCAAGGCGCAGGTGATCGCGGCCGATGTGTACCAGCGCGATTCCATGTTCTACCAGGGCATGCAGATCGGCCAGCTGGAGACGTCCGGATTCTCATGGAAGATATTGAAAGACTATCCCGCACGTCTCAAGGCGGTGACGCCTGAACAAGTGCAGTCCGTCGCTAAAAAATACCTGGTCAGGGATAACCTCACAGTCGGCACGCTGGATCCGCAACCGATAGACCCGAATGCCAAGCCGCAAGGAAAACCGCATGTACATTGATTCCCCAAAAAGCCAAACCATAAAGCTCAGCCTAAACATGAAGCTGATTCCTAGCATGAAACATGTATTCCTGACTGCCGTCATCGGCCTGTTCAGCCTGCAGGCGCAGGCCGGCCTTAAAATCCAGCAATGGCAAACTTCGGAAGGCAGTGAAGTGTATTTCGTCGAGAACCATGATCTGCCTATAATCGACCTGAGTGTCAATTTCGCCGCAGGCAATGCCCGTGATAATGCGCCCAAGGCCGGTGTGGCGAACCTGACACGTTACCTGATGACGTTGGGCGCTGCCGGAATGACCGATGAGGATATCTCCCAGAAACTGGCGGATGTCGGCGCCGTGATGGGCGGTGAACTGGATGCGGATCGCGCCAGCTTCAAGCTGCGCACGCTGAGCAGTAGCCGTGAACGCGAACAGGCGCTGGATGTATATACGAAGATACTGCAGAAACCGGACTTTCCCGATGCCGTATTGATCCGCGAAAAAGCCCGTGTCATTGCCGGGTTGCAGGAGGCGGAAACTCAGCCCGAGAGCATTTCCAGTAAAGCGTTCATGGCTGCCTTGTATGGCAGCCATCCCTACGCACTGGATGATGACCCGGCTACCGTAGCCAGCATCCAGCGTGAAGACCTGCGGACGTTTTATGCGACGTATTATGGCGCCAAGGGAGCAGTCATCGCGCTGATCGGCGATATGAGCCGCAGCGATGCAGAGCAACTGGCCGAACGTATCTCCAGCGGATTGCCGCAGGCACCGGCAGTGTCGGCTCTACCGGCGGTCAGTTATCCCGACGCAGCCAAAGAGCAGAAGATCCAGCATCCTGCCTCGCAGTCGCACATCCTGCTGGGGTATCCGGGGGTGAAACGCGGCGATGTGGATTATTTCCCGCTCTATGTCGGCAACTACATCCTGGGCGGCGGCGGTTTTGTGTCGCGGCTGACGGAAGAGGTGCGCGAGAAACGCGGCCTGGTGTACAGCGTGTACAGCTATTTCATGCCGATGGCCGAGCTCGGCCCATTCCAGATCGGCCTGCAGACGAAGCGCGACCAGGCGGAAGAAGCATTGAAACTGGTGCGTGAGACCCTGGCCAAGTTCATCGCCGGCGGCGTGACGGAAGCAGAACTCAATGCCGCCAAGCAGAACATCACCGGCGGTTTCCCGCTGCGCCTGGACAGCAATGCAAAGATTCTGGATTACCTGGCCGTGATCGGTTTCTACAAGTTGCCGTTGACCTATCTGGACGATTTCAACGCCAATGTGAAAAAAGTGACCACTACGCAGATCAAGGATGCCTTCGCCCGCCGGATCGACCCCAATAAAATGGTCACGGTCGTCGTCGGCGGTGATTGATTTACCGCTGACGGTATCGTGGCGGGACGACACCAGACCTGCACATGTCAATGCAAGGCAGGCCTGGAAGGCAATACCGGCGCGGCTTCCAGGGCACATGGTTTCTGCTATTCTTTCCGCTATTGTTTTTATTATGGCTTCTAGGCGGCATGGCTGCTAATAATCGCGTGCGCATAGGTGGCGGCGAGTGGCGCAGCCGTTTGCTGTCGTTTCCGGATATCCCTGGTTTGCGGCCCACACCGGACCGGGTACGCCAGACACTTTTCAACTGGCTGGGTCAGGAGTTGCATGGACTGCATTGCCTGGATCTTTTCTCCGGCACCGGTGTGCTCGGGTTTGAAGCTTTGTCGCGTGGAGCGGCTTCTGTGGTGATGGTGGAGAAATCGTTATCTGCCTATAAAGCCCTGCTGGAAAACAAAGCCTTGCTCAAGACCGATGCTGCACAGGTGTTCCATATGGATGCGGCCCAGTATCTTTCCCGCCGGCCCAGTTTGTCTCCCAACCCTGAAGTGCCGTTCGACATCGTTTTCTTGGATCCTCCCTATAACCAGGGCTTACTTGTCGGCACATTGCCTGGACTCAAGCCGCACCTGCATGCGGAGAGCCTGGTATATGCCGAAGCTGAATACGTGCTTGTTAGCGATGAGGAATGGCAGGTGCTGAAACAGGGCAAAGCGGGTAACGTGTTCTACCACCTGTTGCGCCCTGTACTTTCCTCCCAGCAATAATAAAACGCACTGTCACAAGCACTTACGTATTGATCAAGCGTATTGGGCCAAGCGTATTTGACCAAGCCCTGTTAAAATCATGGCCTGTCAAATCATTGCTAATTATTTGTGCTGTTTAACCTTCATGCAAACACCGCTTAAAGTCGTCTACCCCGGTACTTTTGACCCCATGACCCTGGGCCATGAGGATGTCGTGCGTCGTGCCGCCGGCATGTTTTCTGAAGTGATCGTGGCGGTGGCGCAAAACCCCGGCAAGAAGCCTTTCTTCGACCTGGGCGAACGTGTGGAACTGGCTGCGGGCGTGCTTAAGGATTGTGCCAATGTCAGCGTGGTCGGATTTTCTGGCCTGTTGATGCAGTTTGTGCAGGACCAGGATGCACGCGTCGTGATACGCGGCCTGCGTGCCGCATCCGACTTCGAATACGAGTTCCAGCTGGCCGGCATGAACCGCAAGCTGTTCCCGGAAGTGGAGTCGCTGTTCCTGACGCCTTCCGAACAGTTCATGTTCATCTCTGCCAGCCTGGTGCGTGAAGTCGCCGTCTTGGGCGGCGATGTAACGAGCTTTGTCTCGCCGCTGGTCAAACAGCGTATCGCAGATAAAATCCTCGCACAAAACCAGGTAAGGTGACCCGATGGCACTGATGATTACCGATGAATGCATCAATTGCGATGTATGCGAGCCGGAATGTCCCAATGGCGCGATTTCCCAGGGCGAAGAGATCTATGTGATCGATCCCGGCTTATGCACGGAATGCGTAGGGCATTTCGACACGCCGCAGTGCCAGGAAGTGTGCCCGATCAATTGCATCCCCTTCAATCCCGACGTGGTCGAGAATAATACCCAGTTGATGGAAAAGTATTACAGAATCTCAGCAGTCAAATAGCTGCAAAGTCGGTAAAAGCATCAAGAGAATATATGCGCATACTTCACACCATGCTCAGGGTGGGCAACCTTGACCGTTCTATTAATTTCTATACCAGTGTGCTTGGCATGGAGGTCCTGCGCAGGCATGACTATCCGGAAGGAAAGTTCACGCTGGCGTTCATCGGCTACGGTGCAGAAAAAGACCACACCGTGATCGAGTTGACGCATAACTGGGATACCGAAAGCTACGATAAGGGCAACGGCTACGGCCATATCGCCATCGAAGTGGAGGATGCGTATGCGGCCTGTGAACAGGTAAAGCAGGCCGGCGGCAAAGTGCTGCGTGAGGCCGGGCCGATGATGCATGGCACCACGGTCATTGCGTTCATCGAGGATCCCGACGGTTATAAAGTCGAATTCATCCAGGCAGGCACTTTTTAGTCTATTCAAACAGCATTAGTTTATTCAAGCAAACCAAATGGTGCGAGTTAAAGATGTGAGTTAAATGACGTGAGTTAAAGATAAGTCCAATAAAAAAAGCCTGCAATCGCAGGCTTTTTTATTGTTGCAAGGTAACTTTAATTAACTAGATCTTTACCTGTACGCGAACCGCTTCTGGCCAGTCTACGTGGAAGAAGTTGCCGCGCGGCTGGTCGGTACGCTCGTAGGTGTGGGCACCGAAGTAATCGCGCTGGCCTTGTAACAGGTTGGCCGGCAATACGGCACTGCGGTAACCATCGTAGTATGCCAGCGCTGCAGCAAAGCCTTGTGCAGGAATGCCGTTGGTCACTGCCAGGGCAATGACTTTACGCCATCCCGCCTGGCCTTCGTTCATGGCATTGGTGAAGTAAGGGTCCAGCATCAGGTTCTTGAGGCCGGAGTTCAGTGCGTAGGCGTCGGTAATTTTTTGCAGGAAGCGTGCGCGGATGATGCAACCGCCGCGCCAGATTTGCGCGAGTTCGCCGAAATTTAGTTTCCAGTTGTACGCCACTTGCGCCTTGTCGATCAGCTGGAAACCTTGTGCGTAAGCGCAGATCTTTGAGCAATACAGCGCATTCTTGATGGCTTCGATGATGGCTTTCTTGTCGGTCTCGTGTTGGATCACAGGGCCTTGCAGGATCTTGCTGGCTTCAACGCGTTCTTCCTTCAGGCTTGACAGGGCACGGGCGTACACGGCAGCAGCAATCGCATTCGCCGGGGCACCCAGTTCAAGCGCATTCGCCGCTGTCCATTGGCCAGTGCCTTTCTGGCCAGCGGTATCCAGGATCTTGTCGACCAGGAAGCCGTCGCCTGCCGGATCTTTCTGCTGCAGGATGTCGCCAGTGATCTCGATCAGGAAACTGGACAGCTCACCCTGGTTCCACTCCTTGAACACGGCACCGATTTCGTCGGCCTGCATTCCCAGGAGGTTCTTCATCAACCAGTAGGCTTCGCAGATCAGCTGCATATCGATGTACTCGATACCGTTATGCACCATCTTCACGTAATGGCCGGCACCGTCGGGGCCTACATATTCAGTACAAGAGAAACCGCCGACAATCGGCTTGCCTGGCGCTGCGCCTTCAAGCGGCTCGCCTGTCTTCGAATCGACCTTGGCAGCGATGTCGCGCCAGATAGGCTCCAGCGATGCCCAGGCCTTGCGTGTGCCGCCTGGCATGAGGGAGGGGCCGAAACGTGCGCCGGTCTCACCGCCGGAAACGCCCGAACCGATGAACTCCAGGCCTTTGGCACTGAGCTCTTTTTCGCGGCGGATGGTATCTGTCCATAAGGCATTGCCGCCATCGATGATGATGTCGCCTTCTTCAAGAAACGGCACCAGCGCATTGATGGTCACGTCGGTGGCGCTGCCGGCTTTAACCAGCAATACGATCTTGCGCGGGCGCTTGATGCTCAATACGAAGCTGGCCAGGTCTTCAAAGCCGACCAGGTTCTTGGCGGAAGGCTCGTTGGCCTTGCACTGCTCGATGAAGTCGCGGGTTTTTTCGGGATTGCGGTTGTATACAGATATGTTGTAGCCATGATCTGCAATGTTCAATGCAAGGTTCTGCCCCATTACTGCCAGGCCGACTAGGCCGATATCTGTATTTGTTGTGCTCATGATCCCGTTTTCTTTAGTTGTAAGGTTGAGGAAAAAGCGATGGCTGGCATCATTTATTCTGACGTAATATTAACAGTTTTAGAACGTTTGTGTGGTGGCTGTAGTCCCTCTACAGAGCATGTCGGTACGGCATGTATCGATTGATTCCCGACACATGGATTCTAGGTGGCAATTATGAATAAATAAAGATGAAATAGTATTCATATCGTCATCTGTTAACATTTTTCTGTTATTAATAAACCCTGAGTAATTTATCCACTTCCATTTCATCCGCTATAGAGATCCATACGCATGCCCCATGATATAAACCTCATTACCTCCGCTGGTAGGTTACCTGTTCGCCGGCATCATCATTGGCCCAGCTACGCCAGGGTTCGTCGCGGATGTCGCACTTTCCAGCCAGCTGGCTGAGATCGGCGTGATGCTGCTGATGTTCGGCGTCGGCCTGCACTTCTCATTGAAGGACCTGTTGGCGGTGCGCAAGATCGCCATCCCCGGTGCCCTAGTGCAGATAGTGGTTGCGAC
>JAZKEL010000036.1:0-2549 GCA_040387075.1 Pseudomonadota bacterium | reverse complement strand
CCAAGGTGATGGGCAGCATCATATTCGTGTTGCTGACGCCGCTTTCCTACCTGGAATTTTTCCTGGCCTTCTTGGCGGCGGCGATCATTCGTGGCCTTGCGGTGGGGGCCTGCATCTATTTGGTGGCAATATTCTTTATCGACCTGCCCATCGTGCATCCCTTCATGATCCTGGCGTTTGCCTTTTTCGGGACGGCATTGCTAGGCACATTCGGCATCATCGCCGGTATCTGGGCGGACAAGTTCGACCAGATGGCGGCTTTCCAGAATTTCATCATCATGCCGCTGTCTTTCCTGTCCGGCGTGTTTTACTCGATACATTCCCTGCCTTCTTTCTGGCAGAAGGTGTCGCATTTCAACCCCTTCTTCTACATGATAGACGGCTTCCGTTACGGCTTCTTCGGCGTCAGCGATATTTCGCCGTGGATCAGCTTGGCTATCGTGGCAGCGAGCTTCTTTGTGCTGTCCCTGCTTACACTGAAGATGTTGAAATCGGGATATAAGCTTCGCGGTTAAACGCATATAATGCGCACTTCGAATTTTAATTCAGTCTTTTAAGACAATGGCAGGGATAATCTTATGCTGAGCGCTGACGACCTCAAAACCTATATCGCACAAGGCCTGGCCTGTGATCACATCCAGGTGCTTGGCGATGACGGCCAGCATTTCGAGGCGGTGGTCGTGAGTCCGCTATTTGTCGGCAAAAATATGGTGCAGCAGCACCAACTGGTCTACCAGGCATTGGGGGATCGCATGCGCCAGGAAATACATGCGCTCTCGATGCGCACCTTTACGCCGGAAGCCTGGAGCAAGCTCGGCAATTAACCGCGTTTGCCAGGCATTACTGAACAATTTGGATAGGAGAACCACATGGATACACAGGCATTAATCAAGAGCCAGATAGACGCAAACCCGGTCATTCTTTACATGAAAGGCAGCGCCAAATTCCCGCAGTGCGGTTTCTCGGGCCTGGCGGTGCAGATACTGCAAGCCTGCGGCATACAGAACCCCACCACGGTCGACGTGCTCGCGGATCCCGCCATGCGTGAAGGCATCAAGATATTCTCTAACTGGCCAACTACGCCACAGCTTTACATAAACGGCGAGTTCATCGGCGGTTCCGACATCATGCGCAGCCTGTACGAGCAAGGCGAACTGCAGAAGTTGCTGGCTGCTGCAGCACCTGCCGCTTAATTTGAGAGCCCGCTAGGAATATATTTTGGATACGCTGCGTTTTGGATAAATTGGTCATAGAAGGCGGCTTTCCGCTGAATGGCGAAGTGCATATCTCGGGTGCCAAGAATGCCGCCCTGCCTATCATCTGCGCGGCGTTGCTGGCGGAGACGCCGCTGGAGCTTTCCTGCGTGCCGGATCTCAACGATGTGAAGACGACCTATACGCTCCTGGAGCATATGGGCGTCAACGTCAGTCACGGTGCCGCGAATGAGGTGACTTTAGACGCAAGCAATATTACTTCGCATGAAGCGCCCTATGAGATGGTGAAAACCATGCGCGCTTCGATACTGGTATTAGGTCCGCTGCTGGCGCGTTTCGGCCATGCGCGTGTCTCATTGCCGGGTGGCTGTGCCATCGGTTCGCGACCGGTGGATCTGCACATCAAGGGCCTGCAGGCCATGGGTGCAGAGATCCATATCGAACATGGCTATATAGAAGCCAGCACGGCCCACCTGCCGAACAAGCGCCTGCAGGGCGCACGCGTATTCATGGATATCGTGACGGTCACCGGTACCGAAAACCTGATGATGGCGGCTGCGCTGGCAGAAGGCACGACGACACTGGAAAATGCAGCACGCGAGCCCGAAGTGGTGGACATGGCGGAATGCCTGATCAAGATGGGCGCGCGTATCGAAGGTGCCGGCACCGATGTGATCACCGTGCACGGCGTTGAGCGGCTGACGGGTGCCAAGCATGCCGTGGTATGCGACCGCATTGAGGCGGGTACCGACCTGGTGGCGGCAGCCATGGCTGGTGGCAGCGTTAAATTACTGAATGCACGCGCCGACCTGCTGGATGCGGTGATCGAGAAGCTGCGCGATGCCGGTGCCGTGATCGAGCACGATGCCGATAGCATCAGCATCAGGAGCGACGGCAAGCTGAAGTCGGTGAATATCCGCACGGCGCCGCATCCGGCGTTCCCGACGGATATGCAGGCGCAACTGATGGCATTGAACACCATCGCAGACGGCGTGGCGACGGTCACCGAGACCATCTTCGAGAACCGCTTCATGCACGTGCAGGAGATGCAGCGCCTGGGCGCCAGCATCGAGGTAGAAGGCAATACCGCCATCGTGCGCGGCAGCCAACATTTAGATGGCGCCACCGTGATGGCGACCGACCTGCGTGCTTCTGCCAGCCTGGTATTAGCGGGCCTGGTGGCGCGCGGAGAGACCACGATCGAGCGTATCTACCATATCGACCGCGGCTATGAGCGCATCGAAGAAAAGCTGACTGGGCTGGGTGCCAGGATCAAGCGTGTTTGTTAAAACTTTAAACGAAAACTTATGATTACCATCGCTTTATCTAAAGGAC
>JAZKEL010000035.1:8031-9716 GCA_040387075.1 Pseudomonadota bacterium | reverse complement strand
AGTCCGGTTTCTACATCATTACCCATACGACCTGTATAACTTATAAGATTGCCAATCGTTTCTGACAATCCAATATTTGTTAGTCTCAAACGTTTAACTTCGGCTAAAGTTCGAAATAAAATATCTCCGGTTATTAGAGATACATCCAAACCACAAACTGCTTGGGCAAGCGGTTTGAAAACTCCAGAGTTATGAGAAGAGTGAATAAATAAGAGTTTTAATGTTTCTAGCCATGTGAGTACATATAACTCATAGTTCCAATTTCTAATTTCATCCCAATTTGCCCATTCGACTTCAGTATTTCTTCCAACAATAATTACTAAGGTTTTTTCAACTTCATTAATTGAATAATTAACATAATCGGTACTTGATAAGTTAAGCGATTTTTTGAATTGATCTGGTGACCATTTTTCACAATTTGTTTTATAAATAACACTGCTTGTTGCAGGAAAAATGCTTTTTAATGGGATGTCTTTAGGGTAGGACTTAAAGTCATTCGTAAATTTAGAAATCAAAATTTGGTCTTCTATAATTTTTTCACTCAGCTTTGGTAACAGTTCATTCCAATCTGGGTCTTGTGAGTATAGAGTTCTCAATTCATCTTTTACATCAATGTTTCCAAGATTTGCTATGAATGTAGCGTTCCCCAAATCCTGCCTGGTTCTTGTAAATCGGCCTGCCAGCTGTAATGTAATGGCTAGGCTCTTCTTAATATCATGAAACGCTGCGATTTTAAGTTCGGGTAAATCAAACCCCTCCCCTAACATATCCACACAAACAACGATTTTCGTGCTTCCGGATAGAAGCGATTGGATAGCTTCTTGACGTTTTTTTTCACTAAGTCCGCTATGTAAAACTGCAACGGTTCCTTGATATAAACCCTCATAAATTTTCCCTACATCAATAGCCCTTTGTATAGTTTGTACTCTTGCCATTAAAATATGCTTTCCAGTAACGTCTTGTTTAAGTACCTCAATAGCCTTGGTAGCAATTGTCAAATCGTATTTGGATGGATTAAATTCCATGACGGGCTCGAAAACAATTGGTTTGAAATAGCCGTCTTCTTGCGCTTTTTTTAATGAGTACTTAAAAATAATCGTGCCATCTATTAATTTTTCATCTTCCCTAAACGGGGTTGCAGTAAATTGAATAATATTTTTACTCTTGTATTTGTCTTTAAAAGATTTCCATGTTGGTGCTTCTGAATGGTGTGCCTCATCTATAAACAAATATGGGCAATTTTCAATAACAACTTCTTGTAATTCAGTGCCTAGCGCAGCAATCATCTGACTTGTAGTAATCACTACGTTAGTAGATTTAAGATATGTTTTTAAATTTTCCTTATCCTTAATTTTATGTTGAATCTCCCCGACGATAGGATTCAAAACTGTGGATGATAAAAGGTGGGAGCTTGAGTTTTTGAGTACACCTAGAGTTAGGAATTTCTCGGATATTTGTCTTCTAAGGGCGTCTGTGGGTACTATAACTAAGAGTCGCTTTAATTTTGCTGATATGAGAATTGATAGCATTGTTTCAGTTTTTCCTGTGCCAGTTGGCATGACAATGGTTGCAATTTCATCATCGACAGAAAAGTGGGAAAGTGCAGCGTGAATGGCACCCAACTGTGGCTTCCTTAAGCCAATAACATTGTTTTTCTCATCTTCTTCAATAAAGTTAAACCCATT
>JAZKEL010000035.1:0-8021 GCA_040387075.1 Pseudomonadota bacterium | reverse complement strand
GAGGCTAGGATAACGTCTGGCGTTTGTGGGGTAATTAATGGGTGCTTAAGCCATAAGCCATCCGAAATGTCTAAGTTTTCAGGTAATGGGTCTTGCATTCCTGTTTTCAACAAAACTACATGCGTAAAACCTGTAAGGTCGTAATCATTGGATTTATTAATGAATAAAATTTCATTACCTGATTCTTCTGATTTTAAAGATAAAAAACCTTTAATTTTTCCTGAAGTAAAAGGAGTGAGAGTTAATTCTGCGGTTCCTGCTTCAAAAGCTAACTGCCTAAAACGATTTTTCTCAATTAGAGAATTTACAGAAAATACTCGGGGAAGTTTTATGATCATTATTGTCCCAATATATTATTTGAAATTGTTTCAATAACTTATCATATCCTGAAAGTTAATCGTGTTTACAACTGCTGCTATTCAAGGTATTTTATTTTTAGGCTACTAAATGGCTACTAATCGGGAAAATTTGACGGAAAAAAACGCGACACCCTTTCGGATGCCGCGTCTTTATTGGTGGTGATGGGGGGACTTGAACCCTCGACCCCAGGATTATGAATCCTGTGCTCTAACCAGCTGAGCTACATCACCGGGAAAACTGGTTTGATTAAGCTGGTGAACCCAGGATTTAATCAAGCCCGCCATTCTATTGTTTTGAGGGGGTAATGTCAAAACCAACGATGGTTATATCGGCAGGAATGTAGCGGTTTTCAAATAAGCGGGCGAGACGGATGCAGTACGAGGCGCACGGAGCGCAAAACCTGAGACAGTACATCTAGTACGGCGATGGTTTGAGCACCGCGCAACGCAGTAATGCGCCGTCGCAGCCGCTTATTTATACGTTGAACAGGAAATGCACCACATCGCCGTCTTGCATGATGTAAGCCTTGCCTTCGAGCCGCATTTTGCCGGCTTCTTTTGAGCCTTGCTCGCCTTTGTTTGCCACGTAGTCAGTAAAACCGACCACTTCGGCACGGATGAAGCCGCGTTCGAAATCGGTGTGGATGACGCCGGCGGCTTGCGGGGCGGTTGAGCCTTTCTTGACTGTCCAGGCGCGTACTTCTTTTACGCCGGCGGTGAAGTAGGTCTGCAGGCCCAGCAGGTCGTAGGCGGCGCGGATGACGCGGTTGAGGCCGGGTTCTTCCAGGCCCATTTCATCCAGGAACAGGGATTTGTCTTCTTCTTCCAGGTCGGCGATCTCGGATTCTATCTTGGCGCAGATGGCGACAACGGGCGCTTTCTCCTTGGCGCCAAGCGCGATGACCTTATCCAGCAGGGCGTTGTTCTCAAAGCCGCCTTCATCCACATTGGCCAGGTACATCACCGGCTTTACCGTGATCAGGCATAGCGGTTTGAGCAGGGCGAGTTCGTCTTCGTCCAGGCCGAGGATGCGCACCATGTTGCCCTGGTCCAGGCATTTCTGCACTTTTTCAAGCACGGCACATAACGCAATCGCTTCCTTGTCGCCGGACTTGGCTTTCTTGCCTTCGCGCTGCAGCGTCTTTTCCACGGTTTCCATATCCGCCAGCGCCAGCTCGGTGTTGATGGTCTCGATGTCGGCGATGGGGTCTACCTTGCCTGCCACGTGCACGACGTTGCCGTCATCGAAGCAGCGCACCACGTGGGCGATGGCATCGGTTTCGCGGATGTTGGCGAGGAACTTGTTGCCAAGGCCTTCGCCCTTGGAGGCACCAGCCACCAGGCCGGCGATATCGACGAACTCGACGATGGCAGGCTGTATCTTTTGCGGTTTTACGAGATCGATCAGCGGTTGCATGCGCGGATCGGGCACTTCCACGATGCCGACATTGGGCTCGATGGTACAGAAGGGGTAATTTTCCGCAGCGATGCCCGCATTGGTGATGGCATTGAACAGGGTGGATTTACCTACATTCGGCAGGCCGACGATTCCGCATTTCATGAGTTGTATAGCCTTTAAAAAAACAATGCCTAGTTTGGACTAGGCTTGAATTGGGGGCCTGGCTGGCAATCGGTGGAGAATTATCCAGCCGTTGGCGTTGTGGCCCCGTAAAGTCGATATTGTATCTCTCAGGCCGTTTTCCGCCAAAGAATATTGCGCGCGAAATGCTTGTTTTTTAGAAGGAAAGCGGCAAATAGGGCTGAGGTTTGTGGTTTGCAGAAATCCCTTCTGGAAGATGAATTGAAGTTAGCTCAATTTATAGCCGTTAGTGATTTACAAATTATTACAATTGGCTGGATTCGGTGTAATCTAGGTTCGGGACAACGAATTAGAGTGCTGCAACATCATGATGATGCGCGTGAAATTCCATATCGGGAAAGGATTTGTCAGTGTCGATCTAGACAGGGTATTACCATGGCTGGTCTTTGTGATAGCGCTGCTGGTGACGCACCAGATATACCTTCAGGAGCACAGTGCCGAGAAGAGGGCGCAGAAAACCAGCTTTGATTTTCGTTTTAAGGATGCCGTTAGCCAGATC
Source organism: Pseudomonadota bacterium (assembly GCA_040387075.1). Taxonomy (GTDB): domain Bacteria; phylum Pseudomonadota; class Gammaproteobacteria; order Burkholderiales; family Methylophilaceae; genus DATHXC01. The sequence goes on along the minus strand of JAZKEL010000035.1, from coordinate 5,563 downwards.
GAGCAAAAGATACTGATCTATCAACAGGCTTTAGTCGGCCTGCAGAGTTTCTTTGAGGCCTCTGAAGCGGTCGAGCGTAATGAATTCCACAATTACGTATATAAGCTGCTGGAAGACCAGCAACATCAAGGCATCGTGGCGATAGGGTATGCAGAGTACGTCAAGGATAGTGAGAAGCAAGCATACCAGAGGTCGATCAGGCGGAAGGGCCTGACGGATTTTTCGATTTTCCCTGAGTTGGAAAGCGAGAGTTACGCGCCGATTGTATACATGGAGCCGGGCACACCGGTTAACCTCCGGAGTTTAGGCTACGACGCATACTCGGATGAAGTTCGTCGCGTTTCGATGGACAAGGCCAGGGATGTTGACCGGGCTACATTGAGTGCAAAGGTGTTATTCCTAACCGAAAGCGAAAGCGCCCGTCGCCCAGGTTTCGTGATGTATCTGCCTATCTATCGTAATGGCGCGCTGCATGAAAGCGTATCGGAAAAGCGCGCTGCGCTGGCTGGCTGGGTGTTCCTCAGGCTGGATTCCGAGCAACTGATCGATAGTGCTTTTGCACATAAGCCCCTGGATATCGATATCCAGGTGTTTGACGGCAACGAAACCAAACAGGAAGCGCTGCTGTTTTCCCGCACCTCAGCCATCAAGGGTGGTGGGAGCGACGCAACGTCGGCATTGAATAAAGTGGAGCATCTTGATCTGCTAGGGCATGAGTGGGTTCTGGCTGCTAAATCGCTCCCTGCATTCGATGCTGCGATCAATCACCAGAAGTCACGCCTGATCGCTTTCATGGGCTTGCTGGCAAGCCTGGCATTGATGGCCCTGGTGCAGTCCCTGGTTACCCGCGCAAGGGCGCGTGAAGCCATAGAGGCCATCGATACCAAGTTGCGCGATAGCGAACAGAGATGGCAATTTGCGTTAGAGGGCTCTGGCGATGGTGTATGGGATTGGAATCTGCAAACCCGTGAGATCGTGTTTTCCAGGCGCTGGAAAGAGATGCTCGGCTACCATGAAGCCGAGATTGTGGATGGCTATGAGGCCTGGAAAGTGCTGTTGCACCCCGATGACATCATGGTCGCTACTGATGCACTGCAACTCGCCTTATCCGATTACACCAAGTCTTACTCACAAGAGTACCGCATGAAGTGCAAGGATGGCTCATGGAAATGGGTGCTGGATAGGGGCATGGTGGTGAGTGTCGATCCGGCCGGTAAGCCCTTGCGCATGGTGGGTACACTTGCCGACATTACGTTCTTGAAGAAATCGGAAGAAACGATCTGGCGGCAGGCTAATTTCGATTCGCTGACAGGGTTGCCGAATCGCCGCATGTTTTATGACAGGCTGGAGCAGGAGCTCAAGAAAGCGCACCGGGCGGACCTGCAGCTGGCGTTGATTTTTCTCGACCTGGATCGTTTTAAAGAGGTGAATGATACCCTCGGGCATTACCAGGGAGATACTTTGCTGCAAGAGGCGGCCAGGCGTTTGAGCGCTTGTGTGCGCGAAGCCGATACCGTGGCGCGGCTTGGGGGTGACGAGTTCATCATCATCCTGGGGGAGCTGGAGGATGCCGGGGTAGTGGAGCGTATTGCGCAGAAAATACTGATGCAACTGGCCGAACCTTTCCGGCTGGATGATGAGGTGGCCTATGTGTCGGGAAGTTTAGGGATCACGTTGTATCCCAGCGATGCAGTCAGGATCGGGGATCTGGTTAAAAATGTGGACCAGGCGATGTATGCCGCTAAAAACATGGGCGGCAATCGCTATAGCTACTTTACGCCTTCCATGCAGGCCCGTGCCAATGCCAGGATGCAGATGGCCAATGATTTGCGGGTGGCGGTCTCAGAGCAGCAATTCTGGCTGGCTTACCAGCCTATCGTCGACTTACGTTCCGGTGCGATCCACAAAGCGGAGGCTTTGCTCCGCTGGCAACACCCGACCCGTGGTCTGGTCAGCCCTGCAGAATTTATCCCGGTTGCAGAAGATACGGGCATGATCATCGACATAGGGGAATGGGTGTTCCACGAGGCAGTGAAACAGGCCAGCCAATGGAGGGAAGTCCTGTGCCCTGATTTCCAGATCAGTATCAATAAATCTCCTGCGCAGTTTTATAAGGAGATCAAGAGCCATACTTCCTGGTTCGATTATATTAAGGCGCTAGGCTTGCCCGGTAGCGCTGTCGTGGTGGAAATCACGGAAGGTTTGATTCTCGATGCCAGTGAGAATGTTACTAATATCCTGCTGGAATTCCTTGATGCAGGCATACAGGTGTCGCTGGATGATTTTGGGACCGGGTACTCCTCACTGTCCTACCTCAAGAAATTCGATATCGATTACCTGAAGATCGACCGTTCCTTCGTCGCCAACCTGGAGCCGGATTCGGATGACCTGGCACTATGCGAGGCCATGATCGTCATGGCACATAAGCTCGGGATCCGCGTGATTGCTGAGGGAGTGGAAACTGAAGTGCAGCGCGATTTACTGCAAGCGGCAGGCTGCGATTTTGCGCAAGGCTATTTGTTCTCGCCGGGAGTGAGCGCCGAACATTTCGAGAGGATACTCAGGCGGTAGTATTCGGTTTACCTGCAGCTGGTTTGGTGTGCAGCTTGAGCATGGCATCTTCAAACTTGCCTGCCAGCAGCAACGGCAGCAGGGAAGTCGTTGCATCGATATTCTGTTCGATCAATTTCATTTCATCACGGCCCGGTGTATGCAGCACGTAGTTGATCACGGCCGCGCCTTTATCTGCCATGCCCGTTCCCGGATGGCCGACGCCGAGGCGCAAGCGCCAGAAGTTGGGCGTGCCTAATTGTGCGGCGATGTCCTTGAGCCCGTTATGCCCGCCGTGGCCGCCGCCTTTTTTCATCTTCACGGTGCCTGGCGGCAGGTCCAGCTCATCGTGGATCACCAGCACCGATTCCGGTGCGATCTTGTAAAACTTGGCCAGCGCGCCGACGGAGCGCCCGCTGGCATTCATGAAGGTGGTTGGTTTAAGTAGCCAGGCTTGCTCACCTTCCATTTTCGGCCCAGCCATCTTCAACTTACCCGCCAGCCCGAAAAACTTGGCTTCAAGATTCAGCTTGCTGGAAGTTTCGGCGCATACCTGGTCTATCCACCAGAAGCCGGCATTGTGCCGTGTGGATTCGTATTCCGCGCCTGGGTTACCCAGGCCGACCAGTAGCTTGATTCCGTCCAATCTTGAACTCTCTCTTTAACTTTGTTCAGGGCTTGTTCCTGATTGTATCAGTCGGGCGCCGTACTAAATAAAATCGCGCGTCCCGGTATACCGAAACGCGCGTAGTGTGCTTAAGTCAGCGTAGCCTGGTGCGGCTATCCGACGCTTGCGGTATTACTCAGCAGCTGGAGTAGCGGATGCGTTTGCAGCCGCTTCAGCAACAGCAGCATCAGCTTCTACGTCAGCAGCAGATGGGCCGCGTGGCTTGGTGATGTTGGCTACTGCAGCGTCATCGCCGTGGGCCAGTTGTACGAACTCAACGCCGGCTGGCAGCTTGATTTCGGACAAGTGGATAGCGGTGCCGATTTCGGACTTGCCGAGATCGACTTCGATGAATTCCGGCAGGTCTTTTGCCAGGCAGCTGATTTCCACTTCAGTGAAGATGTGGGTAACGATACCGCCGCCGGTCTTAACGCCTGGGCAGGTTTCCTGGTTAAGGAAGTGCAATGGCACCTTCACGTGGATCTTCTCGGTTGCACTTACGCGCTGGAAGTCGATGTGCTGGATGGTGTTGCGTACCGGGTGCATCTGGTAATCGCGCAATAATACGGATTCCTTCTTGCCATCCAGGTCCAGTGTCAGGATCGAAGCGTGGAATGCTTCGTGACGGAATTCCAGGAACAGGGCCTTATGGTCGAATTCCAAAGGCACAGCCTCTGCATTCGCGCCATACACCACGCCTGGTACTTTACCTGCGCGACGTAGACGGCGGCTCGCACCCGTACCTTTTAAGTCACGCTTGGTTGCTGCAATGATAATTTCCATTTTACTACTCCTAAAAACCTGCCGTCCGCGACCAGATGGCAGAAGGAGACGCTTTACAAATGACTGCCTTGTAGAGCTTCTCGGTTGTGGCTGGTATTTAAACTATTCGTTGAAATACCAGCCGAAACTTGTACTGCGATTACTTAAATTACGTCTTTATTCTTTATCTCTTACTTCTTGATCGAGTATCTATTAATCCAGGAACAATGTACTGACAGAGTCTTCATTGCTGATGCGGCGTATGGTTTCAGCCAGCAGTTCGGCGGCGCTCAACTGGCGTATCTTGCTGCAGGCCAGCGCTTCAGCGCGCAACGGGATGGTGTTGGTGACGACCAGTTCATCCAGGTTGGAATTGGTGATGCGTTCCGCTGCCGTGCCCGACAATACCGGGTGCGTACAGTAGGCCACCACCTTGGTCGCGATGTTCATCACCTTGGCCACGTTAGGCTTGGGGCGGCGTTTATCGATGATAGCCAGGTCGCAATCGATCTGTTTCGCCGCAGCACGGGCACGTACTACACCGCCGACATCCGGTGAAACCACCACCAGGTTTTCATAATTGCAGCGCCACAGGTCGCTCAACAGCAAGGGCGTGGCGTAAATATTGTCCACCGGGATATCGAAGAATCCCTGGATCTGGTCGGAGTGCAAGTCCATGGTCAGCACGCGGTTGACGCCGACGCTGGTCAACATATTGGCGACCACTTTTGCCGTGATGGCAACGCGGGCAGAGCGCGGGCGCCTGTCCTGGCGTGAATACCCTAAATAGGGGATCGCTGCGGTGATGCGGCCGGCAGAGGCACGGCGTAGCGCATCGACCATCACCATGACTTCCATCAGGTTGTCATTGGTGGGCATGCAGGTGGACTGCAGCACGAATACATCCTTGCCGCGCACATTGTCCAGCAACTCGATCATCACTTCGCCGTCGCTGAAGCGATCAACCGTTGCGCGACCGAGTTCCATCCCGAGATGGCCTACGACTTCTTCGGCCAGCCTGGGATTGGCTGTGCCGGTAAATACCATCATGTCGCCTTTGGCCACAGTCGGAATCCTATATTTAACAGCTTATAAAAATAAAAAGCGTGTATGGTCTACACGCTCTTCTTGCAATTCTGGCTGGGGAAGAAGGATTCGAACCTTCGCATGCCGGAATCAAAATCCGGTGCCTTAACCAGCTTGGCGACTCCCCAATTGATCTACTGCGCTTTATAACTATTGCATAGCTACAACACTTGCTAGCTATACTGCCGGATTATACAGCGGATGCCGGTCTAAACCGCGCGCCTCGCATGCAAAAAACGGTATTCCGTTGATCTGCTCCGGCACCTGGAAAACGATCTCCTGCGCCTTCGCTTTGCTTGCCACTTCCAAAAATACCGAAGCGCCAGAACCGCTCATTCTTGCTTTGCTGACATCCGATTCAAATGATTTAAGCCATTCAAGACAGGACGCTACAGCAGGGTTACGTTGGCAGACTACGGATTCAAGGTCGTTCTTGAACAAACCGTTTCCAGGCAACACCCCGGAAAAGGCCGCTATTGTCGTGGGAATCGTGTTCCT
>JAZKEL010000034.1:0-3945 GCA_040387075.1 Pseudomonadota bacterium | reverse complement strand
TGCAGGCACATCGTCGATGCGCAGTTTTTCAAAAGAAATGACATATTCCGACATAGTAAATCTCCAAATTTTAGGGGCGGTTTAACGCCCCACTCAATAATTCCGCTAGATAGTTTAACCGGGTAATTTAATTAATTTTCAGGATGATGACTTAAACATTCACTCGAATGGTAAAGAAAACGAACCTACTTGCTTACTGCGGAGGCTGAACATTTGCCTGTTTTGCCAAGCATGACATTTTGCCTAATCTATCGCGCTGTGTCACGTCATCCGCCCGAAACTTTTCAATTAGTTACATAACGCCGCAATTCCTAGTATAGGTGCCGGCCATGCTCATGTTTCAACCACTTCCCATGCATTGATTTTTGCATTGTTCTGGGCCTTGATATGGGCCTGGTGGTAAGAGCGGCCGCCCAGCCATAACATCAGGCCTATTAACGTAAACGTAAGCTGGCCGGCGGCCAGCCACAGCACGGAATGGGAAAGGAAGGGCGCTATCAGGCCCGCCACCACGGCACCCAGCATGGTCTGGGTAAATGACTGGCAGGAAGCCACGGTGCCCCGTATTTCGGGAAAGATATCCAGCACGATCAAGGTAACGCTGGGCGCTACGATGGACATACCCAGGGTGTAGAAGAACAGCGGCATGACGGACCACGGCAGGGCAGGCGGGGAAAATGCATGGTAAACAACATTCGCCGATGCGGCGCCTAACAGGAAAGCGAAGCCGATAAACACCTGTGAAGACACCGATACTTTGCCTGCCATGCGGTTGGCGGCCAGCGCACCCAGGAAGATGCCGGCCACCGTGGGGATGAATTGCCAGCCGAACTGGTCCGGCCCTAGCCCCAGATGGTGCGTAATGAACACCGGCGCGGCGGCCACATACAAAAACAGCCCGGCGAAATTAAAGGCGACCGTGCCAGCTTTCAGGTGAAACAGCGGCGACTTGAACACCTGCTTGTAGTTGTCCCACAGCGACGCTGCATTGAACGGCTGGCGTTGGGAAGGTGGCAGGGTCTCGGGAAGCTTCCTTGAACACAGCCAGAATAAAAGCACGGTGTACACGAAGAGAAAAAGAAAGATCGAGCGCCAGTCCAGCAGTTTGACTATCCAGCCGCCTAGCACGGGGGCGATAGCCGGTGCAATGGCGAAGATCATGGTCACCAGGGAGAGCAGTCGTACGGCTTCCACACCATTGTATACATCGCGGATGATGGCACGGCCGATCACAACGCCTGCACCGGCAGACACTCCCTGTAGGATACGGAAGGCCCACAGGTACTCCACGCTATGGGAAGCGGCACAGCCCAGTGAGCCTATCGCAAATACCGCCAGCGATACCAGGATGACATTGCGGCGCCCCAGTGTATCGGAGAGGGCGCCATGCCATAGGATCATGATGGCGAAGGCGAACATATAGGCAGTCAGCGTCTGCTGGACTTCGATGGGACTTGCGACCAGCATCGCCTCAATGGAGGGGAATGCCGGCAGGTAGGTATCAACCGAGAATGGGCCGAGCATGGCCAAGGCTGCCAGTATTAATGCGAGGGTGCGGTTGCTGGGAAAGGATCTGGTGGCTTGCATACTGTCTACTTTGGTTTTATAGCGATCTCGTTAGGCTGATGTTTGATGTTCAACAGTTTGATGGTCGACAGTTTGAGGGAAACGAACATCATCAGTGTACGCTAAAACAAAAGGGCGCCCTTAGGCGCCCTGTAATGGCTGCATACTTTATTCAGGTGCGGGCAGGTTACCGGTGGCTGGCGTAGCGGGAATAGGCGGTTCTGCATTCCTGCTGGTATCGCTAGCCGCATCATCCGGCGAGCCTTTCCAGTTCAGGTAGACATTCGTGCCTTTCTTGCCGGCAAGCGCCACATTCTTACTGACAGATACGCCTTCGTACTCAGCCTTCAATTTATAACTGCCGTTCGGTAACTTCACATACAGTATCGGGCCAGCATCCTGCAAGTCGAATACCGGCTTGCCTTTACTGTCGGTAATACTCACCGTGGCGCCGGCAATGGACTTGCCGTCCTTGCCCTGCGAAAACGTAATCCGGAGTGGAAAGCTGGCAGCTTTAAGGCGAATCGCGTCCGCTTCTTCGGTGCCGATGCCGCCATTCAGGTAATTGCTCTCCGCTGAAGCATCCAGGCTGGCAGGATTTGCTGAAGTGTCTTCCGCAGCATGGGTCATGGATGAGGATAATGCGAATAACAACATACCGGAAAGCATTGCGATGCGAGTGATCATGACGGTCTCTTTGTTGGTTATATAAGTGATTTAGTGTGTATCAAGACGTGGAAGGTTGCGTATGCGCTTGTCCTGGTAAATCTCAGGATTGGAAATCACGATACTTTCGTTGCCGTGCCCATACATGGCGAGTTCTACCAGCGGCCCTTTCAGTGTATTCGATTCGACAAAGAAAATGGTGGTCACTTTCTCTCCGGCTTTAATAGCCTCAACGATCTCTTCTACATCGACGACTTCTTCAGGCTCTGCCGCTACTTTCTCTGCTTTTTTTGCAGTATCTATCGTATGCCATCGTGCTTTCATCAATCTCATCTGGGTGGCGTCGTATTCAACTGCACTGATGACATGGAGTTTCATTTTTCTGATCCTGATTATTTAGATTCAATAATGGTGACTGGATTTTGTGACAAGAATTATGTGCAATCCGCAGACGATGCAATATCAGTTTGCAACCCGTGAGTGTGTAGGCGCTTTCTGACATGGCGACAGGCATGGCTTAACTCTTCTCGTCGGCATTATTTGCCCCCGCTACGAATCCAGGCGATAGTTTTCAATACGTCATCAGGCGACATGCCGTTTTGGGGATTGCCGGGATCCATCACCCCCTTGCCCTTGCCTCCCATGCCGCCGTTAGTGCCATTCCATATAATTTCAAACATGCCTTTGTCATTCGCGCTACGAGGATGCACATAGTTAGGACTGGTTAGCCCGACGGCCGTCTGTCCCTGCGCATTACCGCCATGGCATTGCGTACAGGAATAAAGCTGGAACAGCTTCTTGCCGCTGGCAATGGCTTCCTGATTGGCGATATAAGGATTCTGGCCGGTGGACTGGAATTTCTTGGCTTGTTCAGTATTGAAGAGGGCGGGATCAATCTTCAACGGCTTGCTTGCCTGTGCATCCACAAACTCAACGGCAAACGCAAACGTCGCTGTAAGTTGCAACAATATCGCAAAACCGATATTCAAAAAGTGGGCGTGATTCATACATGCTCCTTGGTAATAAACAAAATCCCGCCGAAGCGGGATTGAACCTTACTTGGAATCTACGCTTACACCGCCACTATCGGGTTTCTCGTTATGGCTTTTGCCTTTTTCGATATTGGTGGCTTTCGCACCTTTTTTGTTGCTGCTGTTCTTGTCGCTGTTGTTCTTGGTTGCGCCGTTTTCATCCTGCTGGGTTTCAAGGTAATTACCGGATGACGTAGAGTCCGGCACATTGTTCATCTGCTTTTGTGCAGGCGGCGGGTTGCTGGGAGTTTCCGCTGCCATCAGGGACATGCTGCTCATGGCAAACAGGGATGCGATAACGATCGTGGTTGTTTTCTTGTTCATGATTTCTCCTAGTGTGTTTTAGTTACTTATTGATTTCATTATCACGCAAGGCATTGTCAAGGCTCTGCATCGATAATGCGTAATACATTGTTCTGTATAAGGTTGGGTCGGAAAGTCGGCGAAATCCTAATCGGCTGTAAGAAAATTGAACATGTTCAACCATGCCCTTTAACGGGTACTATCGGGCCTCAATAGAGGATTTTCACCATGATCGAAAATGCCGTTATGCAGGCTGCAAGAGTAAGCCGAGTCCGCAAACGCGTTGCCCTGACCGGATTGCTGGGTGCGCTTGCGGGGCTGCTGTTCGGGGAATGCCGCCAGGCGCGACAGGCCGTGTTCACCCGAAAGCTTGAACACC
>JAZKEL010000033.1:11367-11604 GCA_040387075.1 Pseudomonadota bacterium | reverse complement strand
GAAACGACACCACCATTCGTGATAAACCCTAAACCATCAAACTCGTAACCACCTTGCATATTGCTGCTCGCTTTCGTTAAACCGTTATTTATAAAATGACGTTACTTCAATTAATTGGGGATTCTTTGAATGAATACTTACCCTTAGGACGAAATCAGGCGTCGTCCAGGGAAAACTTGATAGGCACCAGGACGTAGGCGCTGATAGGCTGCTTATTCTTTTTGGCCGGTACGAATT
>JAZKEL010000033.1:0-11357 GCA_040387075.1 Pseudomonadota bacterium | reverse complement strand
CACTTTCACCGACTCAGCCTCACCGTTTACCGATACCAGCACCCGCATGATCACTCTCCCCTCTTCACCGATACGGCGTGAAATCGCAGGGTAATTAGGTGCAGGGTTATTCAGGTATGCCACGCCGAATTTCGGCTCTTCGATAATGTCCTGCTTGACCTGCGGCTTTTCAGGTTCCGGTTTCACTTCCGGGGCCTTCGCAACTTCAACGGGCGCGGAAGGTGTGGGCGGTGTAGGCACTGCCTCCTGCTCGACGACGGACGCTTTCTCAACGGGTTGTGGCGTCGGTTTTACATCGACAGGCTTAACCTTGGGGGTGATTTTCTTGACGATTGGTTCGGGTGTTGGGGGCGTGGGCAACAGGGGTACGACTTCGGGTTCAGGCGCCGGCGCATTCAGCAGGCTTACCATCATCGGCTTCTGCTCAATGATGACAGGGGTGATCTTTGGAGCATTAAGGATAGCCCAGAAGCCGAGCGCATGCAGCAACACTACGATCGCCAGGGATACATTTGAATGCTGGTTTGTTTTGTACTGCTCTGGCATACCCGGCACAGCAGGCTTCAGCGCGAGGATATCGTCCGTCGCCGTGTTAGTTTGCGTATGCACCATACGCAGTTGAACCCTTGAATCAGTGGACATTGCCAGCCCTGGAGTAAAATTCATGATCGGTCGTGGCGGCATTGAATACAGCCAGCCTTGCCATTGCTTCCTGCATCATTTCGCCGAGCGAATTGAATGCCTGCATTTCCAAACGCAAGCTGAGCGCGCCGATTTCAAGTTCGGTGACTTTACAATCTTCGCAGTAGGAGACTTTACAACCGTCGCTACCTGCCAGCACCACACGCTTACAGCCTGCTTGTGTTTTCATTTCAAAAATTCCCATCGATTAACAATTCGAGCATGCCCTCATCAATAAATCGTATTTTCTGGAAATAACGATTAATAATAATGATTCGCATTAATTAGTCAAGTTTATGGCGTAATTACTTTCCCCATAAATCAAAAAAAGGTGACTATTGCAGCCACCTATGAGGAGGAGTTCTTTCTAAAAACGCAACCGCTTACAGGCGGTTTGCGTAATATTCAACGACCTGCTGCACATTGACCGGGAACGGTACATCCTCCGGTGAAGGCAGGTGGGCGATTTGTGCAACATGCGCCTGTTCATCCCAGGACAGCCATTCCGGACGGATCAGCGGCAGGTCTTTCAGTGTTTCCACCACCATGGGCATCTTGATGCTTGCAGGTTTGACGGTAATCACATCGCCCACCCTCACCCTGATTGAGGGAATATTGACAGCCTTGCCATTGAGCAGCAGGTGCTTGTGGTTGACCAACTGGCGCGCCGCAGCAATGGTAGGCGCAAAACCGGCACGGAACACCACGTTATCCAGGCGACGTTCCAACAGCTGCAGCAAGGTTTCGCCAGTAGGCGCAGTGCCACGACGTGCATCGATCATCAGGCGACGCAACTGGGTTTCGGTCAGGCCGTAATTGAAACGCAGCTTTTGTTTTTCCATCAATTTCACGCCGAAATCCGACTTCTTGCGACGCATGCCGCGACCGCCATGCTGGCCGGGAGGATTCGGGCGGCTTTCAATGCTTTTACGTGACAGGCCTGGAAGATCCAGTCCCAGGGCACGCATAATCTTTAATCTTGGTCCGGTAAAACGTGACATAACTTACTCCTGCAATTTAATTTTTATGATAGTTGGTACAAATGGATGAAGGCTTTGAAGCTAATGCATGGATGCGCTGCCAGGGACTACCTTGGCGAGCATATTGTCCTGACCCTGCAGTATCGACTCCCACTGGTTGACCAATCGTTTGGCCACTTCAGTCACCAGCCTGGATTCCGCATATTGCGGTGCAGTAAGCTTATAAGCCAGGCTGGTTGCGAGCTCTGCCAATTCCAGCGAAGGCTTACTCGCATATTGAACAGCGACGCAGCAAAGGGATGCCAGCACCGAATTTGCATCTGGCAAATCGGGATCAAATTCTGACGGGTATTTTGCTGCGTACGATTGATTCACTGTTAATCCTTTCGTTACTATGACTAAATGATACTTATTCTCATTAACAGTGTCAATTACTTCGTGGATTAAGCTGGATGCAATTCGATAACTATGGTTAAAACTTGCACGTTGCACTCGAACTTGCATGTTGCAATCAGTTAATAGATATCTCTTCTATATCTGCCGCTCACGGCTAGTGCAGCAAGCTCAGATTCGCCGAGGATGCTACCCAACACGTGATGTACAGCCGGCGCCATCCCGGTCGCACTCCCGCACACCAGGATGGCCGCGCCCGCTTCGACCCATTCTTTTACTGCTATTGCCTGACCGGCGAGGATATCCTGCACATACACTGGCGTAGCCTGGTCGCGTGAATAGGCAATATCCAGCCTGGCTAAGTTCTTCTGTTCTTTCATGGCCTGCAATTCGTCCATGAAATAACCATCGTACGCAGCATTGCGCTCGCCGAAGAGCAGCCAGTGGCGCTGTTGTCCACGCTGGATGCTAGCATGCAGGTGTGCACGCAATCCGGCAATGCCGGTACCGTTACCGATGAGGATCAACGGGACGGACTGCGCCGGGGGATGAAACATGGCGTTAGGACGCACACGCAACGCGATTTCACCGCCGATGCCGGCAAACTTCGTCAGCCAGCCGGATCCGTGGCCAAGTCGCCCATCGTCATTACTCACTTGGCGGACGACCAACTCTATATTCCCCGAGCCGCTAGCGGGTATGGACGCGATGGAATACTCGCGATGCGGCAATACTTTCAGGCTCGAAAGAAGCTCCGCCGACTGCAACGTACGTAGGGCATCGACGTCTTCAACGGTATGCGAGATTAGTTTGTCTGCCAGGCATTCCATCCAGGATGTACCCTGCTCGTTGATCGCGGCAGAGTGATCAATGCCAAGGCTGGACAAAAAGGTACTGATCACAGATGGATCGTTACGCGGACCGATCTCGGCAATATCGCCTGCCGACCAGCCTTCATGCGCTTGCATGGGCTCAAGTCCAAGGTGGTAAACCGGCCCGCCGGCACTGCCGGGATTTAATAATGTTCTACTTACCAATCGCCATGGCTGGTAATCGGGTGATGTCCAATCTGCAGTTTCTGTAGCGCCGGTAAGCAAGGTCAATTGCGATTGCCAGTGGCGTAACGCGCCGGCATCGCTGTTATCCACTTCGACCATGTCGAAAAGCGGTAAGGCATGGCACTGCTGCAGCCAGGCATCCAGCGTATGGCCGAATCCGCAGAAATACGCATATTGCCTGTCGCCCAATGCCAGCAGACCATATTCAAGCGATTGCAGATCGACATTCCTAGCCATGACATTCAGTACAAAGTCGGTCGCCGTATCGGGCGGATCACCTTCGCCCGTAGTACTGGCAATAAACAGCACTCGCTTATGTGACATTAATACAGATGCGCTTACTGCATTAAGTCGGCTTATCGTAACAGCCTGGCCGGCTGCACGGATAACATCGGCAGTCTGCTGGGCAAGCTGGTGTGCATGGCCAGTCTGGCTGGCGAATGCGATCAGGACATCTGCATTTCCCCTGGAGCCAGAAGTTATATCGATTAACGCCGGCTGACGGTTGCGGCGAAAACACCATGCCGAAAAAAGTACATAGACGGCAACAATGATGAATGCAAGCAATGGGCGGTTCAAGCCGTCTCCTCTTCCACCATCGCCAGCAAAGCCGGGGAGTGATATTCAACGGGCAAACCTGCCTCCAGAACGGTAAACACTGCCGCCAAGTTGCAGCGCGTCGCATACTCCATTCCTGCCTGCGCCCCTACAACAGTGAGCACCGTGGCATAAGCATCCGCCCGCATGCAGGACGCATGCAGGACAGTCACCCCAGCCGGCGCATGGCTGACCGGATAGCCGGTGCGCGGATCGATGGTGTGCGAGTAGCGCACTCCATCGTAGTCGAAAAAACGGCGGTAATCGCCGGAGGTGGCAACGGCCATGCCATGCAAGGCAGCAATCGTCTGCACAGCGTTATCTATGCCGACGGGGGTTTCCAGTGCGACCCACCACGGTTGTCCGTCCGGCTTGATGCCGAAGCCGTAAAGCTCGCCGCCAACTTCTACCAGGAAATTCCCGATGCCGCTGTTCTGCAGGCTGCTCGCTATCAGGTCAACGCTATACCCTTTAGCGATACCGGAAAAATCCATGTATAAACCACCCGGCTGCTCGACAATGCCGTCATGCAACGCGATGCGCCACCATCCGCATAGCACCTTGCTCTCAGCGATATCGGCCGTTGGCGGTGGAGAGCTGCGCGCTTGCGCCGGACCGAAACCCCAAAGATTGACCAGCGGACCTACGGTAGGATCGAATGCGCCTTTCGAGTCGGCGGCAGTAGCCAGGGCGCAATCGAGCACACGTGCGGCATGTTGCGGGAGCGCATGACGGCTTCCGGCCGGTGCGGCATTGAACCGGCTTAACCAGGAATCCGCCTGCCAGGTACTCATTTCGTCGATGACCAGGGCAAGCGCCTCCTCTGCCAATGCAGAGACCTCATCACGCCCGGCCTTGCCTTCAGCGGCAAACTTGCGCTCCTGCACCCACTTGATATTCCAGCTAGTGCCCATGGCATGGCCACTTATATCAAGCACCTCGCCCTCAGGCAGGCGAGGTGGAAGCCCCGCCAGCTGGGGCGGTATAAGGATACGGCGCTGCAATGTACTTACTGCGGCTGTACTTCCAGCGTCACGCTATAGGAAAGGCTGCGTTCCTTGGCCTGCTTGGAGCTGACATTCTTGTCTTTCAGTTCGGCATCCAGGTAATACATGCCGGGCTGCGACCAGTTCACCTTCACCTTACCCTGCTTGTCGGATTTGTAACGTGTTTCACCCAGGGCATTACGGTAACGACTCTGCCCGCTCACCACTTCAACTTCAACATCTGCGGCTGGCTTACCATCCACCAGCACCTGGAATTCCGCAGGTTCACCCGTAACAAGATCATTAGGATGCGTGACCGACATGACTTCCAGGCCCACACCCGTTGGCTTGACCGGTGTAGGGGAGCCCATGGTGACAAAGGTCATGACATGCGCCACCGATTCACCTACCTGCAGGTCCTGGGCGTTAGCGGGCACTTCCTTGGCAAATGCTTCGGCCGTGCCCATGAAACGCTTGGGTTTGCCATCCTCTTTCCAGTTGGCGCGCAGACCGCTACGCGCTATATCGAATGTGTACGTTCCTTTTTTTTCAAGCTTCAGGTCGAATGTGGTGCGCAACTCGCCTTTCGACACATTGGCAGCTTCAGGATGACTGCCATCCGGCGCAGTGATAACCAGCGTATCGATGGCCAGGGGACGATGGGTGAAGAAGAAAACATCATTGGACACAGCAGCGTCGAATGTCACGAACTGCGCAGCAGACAACACGGTGCTGGATGGCAGCAGCCACACGCTATGCGCCTGCGCCGAACCGATGGTGAAGGCAGATGCAGTAGCGGCCAGGCCGATAGATAATAAAGTACGTTTGATAGTTGGGTACATGAAGATTCTCCGCAATATAAAATTTAAGGCTCGATAGCTGACACTGACATCAAGCTAGGGCTTAATGTCTATGCTGACAGCACCCAGTTCCTCTGTTCCGGCAGCCTTCTGCGTTTCCGCTTTGGCAGCAGGCCAGTTGAACGGAACGCGCACCAGTTCGTGGCCGCCTTTTTCACGTGCAGCTTCGACCACTACGCGGTATTCGCCTTTTTCCAGTGAAGCCAGCGTTTTGTCATTAAAGCTAAGGGTATGCTCGCCCACAGGACGCGTCGCACCGGTGACACCATCCACCGGCAATTGCACATCGCGGCCGCCTTTGCGCCACCACTGGCGCAAATCCTTCATCCACTTGTTGCCCGCGCCTTCAGCGGTTGATTTCTGGCTGTACCAAAGGGCCAGATTCTGGGCGATGCTCTGGTCGGCACGTTCGATCCACACCGCGACATACGGGCGGTGGTATTCCGACGCGTTGATCTGTGGCACGTTAATCTTGACACTAAGCTCACCTGCAATACTTTGATGAGCGAACAGGCCGGCCACAAGGGAAGGCAGTAATACAGGAACCCAATTACGCATAGATCAACTCCGTTAAGTAATAATTAATTGCAAAATTTCAGTCAGTAAATACCCATCTAATGAATAAAGAGGATAGCCAGCACCAGCGGCAATACAATGCCCATGCCTACCAGCGGCCAGGTAGAGGGCCTGCTAGAGGAATGCATGTAAAGCAGGCACAAGCCGCTTAGGCTGAATACCAGGGCTGCCACTGAAAACACATCCAGGAACCAGCTCCACGCAGTGCCAGTATTGCGCCCCTTGTGCAGGTCGTTCAGGTAGGAAACCCAGCCGCGCTTGGTCAATTCGTAATTCAGTTCACCGCTTTCCGTATCGATGGTCAGCCAGGCATCGCCACCCGGACGCGGCAAGGAGACATACACTTCGTCATCCGACCATTCGGCCGGTTTATTCGCGGCATTCACATCCATCGTATCGGCTATCCAGGCCGATACTGCCGACGGCAATGGTGCTTTACTGGTGGCAGGTTCCCCGTGCAAATCCTTTATGACGGTAGCCGGCAGGGTAACCATCTGCTTACTGACGACAGGTTTCGCTTCGATATGATCCGAATTATTCAGCGTCAGGCCGGTGATTGCGAATAACAGCATACCGACCAGGCAGGCAGCAGAACTTATCCAGTGCCATAAATAAAGCTGGCGCAGCCAGAATGCCCTCTTTTGCTGATTATTTGGTGTTTGCATGGCTGTTCAGGGCAAGATACTGACTGAATTTTATGGGATAATGAGAATTAATCGCATTATAGCAAATCGACATGCTTACGCTAATAAAAGATTGCCGATGCATTAGCCCATACGGCTAGAGATGCATTACACCATACCTATTTGCCTGCTGCCTTTTGGAGTAACTACATTGTCAGTCATCAATACCACCGCCATTTCTACTGAACAGCTCAAAAGCACTACTCCGCAGGAGTTTGCCAGGCATCTTGCAGGAGAGCCTGAAGAGGCGGCAAGGTGGATCAAGGCTGCCGCAGAGCAAGGATTGCCGGATGCCCAGGCATTGCTCGGCCAGATATTGCTGGATGGAAGGGGTATAAGACTGGACATGGCCCTGGCCCGCGATTGGTTCGCCAAGGCAGCCGAGCAGGATCACCTGATGGGCATGAACATGTTGGGGCGTTGCTATGAGCTCGGCTGGGGCGGCGATGTGGACCTGCCGACAGCCGCGCAACTTTTTAAACGGGCTGCCGAACTCGGGTTTGAATGGGGCATGTATAACTACGCCAATCTGTTATTGCATGGAAATGGCGTATCCAAGGATGAAGCAGAAGCACTGGATTGGTACCGAAAAGCCGCAGCGCTGGGAAATGCCAAATCCCTGAATGTAGTGGGCAGGTTCTACGAAGAGGGTTGGCTGGTCGAAGCTGACATTACCAAAGCGGCGGAGCTTTATCGTAAAGCTGCCGAAGGCGACGATTTTCGCGGGCAATATAACTATGCGCTACTGCTGGCAGAGCATGGCCAGCTTGACGCCGCCATTCCGTGGATGGAGCGTGCATTGCAGCTTGCACACCTAAAGTTCACGCGCACGATGGCAGAAAGCCTGACCACATTTGCCAATCCGGAATTCCTGCGTATCGGCATGCTCGCGCATCAAAAATGCTGTGAGCTTGGCAACGCTGACGACTACTACCGCTATGGTGTGGCATTGCAAAAAGAAGGTCTACATGCCAACAACGTGCTCGCACACACATGGCTCATGAGGGCGGCTGCCCAGGGACATGAAGAAGCAAAAGCGATGTTGGCAAGTGCATGACCAACCATAACTGAATACACTGCGGCGTTGACCAATAGGGCCTAGCTGTCAGCCCATCGTCTCAACAGGTTATGATAAACGCCGGTGAGGCTGATGACTTCAGCATCTTTCAGCCCCCGATCCAGGCCGATTTTCTGGATTGCATTATCCAGTTGATATAACAGAGTTCTCTGCCCATCATCGCGCACCATGCTCTGCAGCCAGAAAAAAGAACAGACACGAGAACCGCGAGTCACCGGGGTCACATGGTGCAGGCTGGAAGAAGGATACAACACCATATGCCCGGCCGGCAATTTCACCTTCTGCTCACCGTACACATCCTCTATCGTCAATTCCCCCCCGTCATAATCCTCCGGCTCCGATAAAAACAAGGTGACGGAAAGATCGCTACGGATACGGAAATTAGTGCCGCGCAGATGACGGATGGCATTATCGACATGGGTAGCAAACTCCTGGCCACCCTGGTAGCGGTTGAATAAAGGCGGGAACACTTTCAACGGCAATGCGGCAGAGATGAATAGAGGATTCAAGCCAAGTGCATCCTGAATCAAATCGCCGACCTGGCGTGCCACAGGGGAACCCTCAGGCAACTGCATATTGTTCTTGGCTAATGCCGATTGAGTACCGGATGTCACATTGCCATCAATCCACTCCGCCTGGTCCATTAGCTGGCGGCACTGGATAACTTGCTCTCTGGACAATACATTGGGGATCGTGATCAGCATGATGAAAATAAATCAGTTAAAAAAAGAGATTATGCACGAACGTCATTCGCCGGCTTAGATAAATAAAAAAATCCCTACAGGAGTTACCTGTAGGGATTTTTAAGTATTGCTATATTTAGTATTTAAAGTTCAAAGACAAAAATGCCAATCGACCTGCAGCTACTTGCGCGTAATGCGTGCTGTAGGTTGAATTGAAGTAACGTTCATCCGTCAAGTTCTGTACATTCAATTGCAGATTGAGATTTTTATCGATCTTGTAATTGGCCATAGCATCCAGGCGTACATATGAAGGTATTTCAACGGTGTTTGCAGCATTACCGTATTGTTTATCCACATAAAATGCACCGCCGCCTACTGTCAGGTTTGGCAATACTGCATAAGTAGTCCAGATACTAGCGCTGTTTTTTGCAGTACTTGGGAACTGATTACCGTTATTCACTGCATTCCCTGCTACTGGACCATTATCAACCAATATTGCGTGCAAATAGGTGTAGCCACCGAACGCTTGCCATTTATCAGTTATTCGTCCAGCTGCGCCCAGTTCAAATCCTTTTACTACCTGATTGCCGACTAATGAAGTTGTACCATCTGGCAATGTAGCGCGTGCATTGGTCTTTTCTGTGTAAAAGGTAGCAGCAGTCAATGCCAAACCTTCTAACACGTCCCATTTTGTACCAATTTCATAGTTTTTTGAGCGTTCAGGATCAAGGTTCTGGTTGCCAGCCAATCCGCCGGAAATATTATCAGACCCTGTCCCCAGGGTTGTGCCAGATGGTGTCGACGAAGTCCCATATGAAGCATACAAGCTTGCATTCGGCTGTAATTTATACACAATGCCTGCTTGCGAATTCCAAAAGCCACTATCATTCTGTAAGTTCAGCCTTGGAACAACTCCACCTACTGCATTATTGCCAGTACCATTACCAGTAGGAATAATACGGGTGTAAGCAGGAGTATCAGCCTCTATCGAGTAGCTGTCATAACGAAGCCCCAGGTTGAGAATCCATTTTTTTGACAGTTCCATCGAGTCAAAAATATAGGCAGACCTTGTGGTTGCTGTAGATGTAGTATGGGCAGGATTTCTTGCCAATGTGCCGTTCCATGGATCATCAGGATTTGGGTTTGCCAAGCTAGTGCAATCACCGTTGGCGTTCAGAGCAGCGCCTACACCACCACCCTGGCTACAATTGCTGGCATTGCCCTGACTTCCGCCTGCTGTAATCAGTGCTGCACCACGCTGTATCGCCTGATATGGTGTATTTTTGGTTTCTTCGTGGCTGATTTCCAAACCGAAGTTGGCACTATGTTTTACCTTCATCGTATCAAACTTGATGCTCAAGTCGGTTACGTTGGCAATAGTGTCTGTTTTAGAATCACGTGATTTTACCGAACGGTAAACTCGCCCATTGGCTACGTTACCGCGACTGTCATCCGGTACAGTCACAACATAATCATTCACTGATACGCCGTAACGCGTAGTATTTTTCAATATTGTAGTTTCGCTAAATGCGTGCTTAATGGTAGCTGTGCCAATATCAGTCTCAGTTTTACGGAAATCACGATCAGTCAAACCATAAAAATTATCTTTATCTACATCAGCAGGTTTGCTTGGGGCACCCCTACTTCTTCCAACTAAAGTAAACGGCAAGCCATAGTCAGGCATATCATCGGTTTGAACGTGGTAGTAACTTAGCGTTGCACTAGTAGGTGAGTTCATACCAAGAGTTATAGATGGAGCAAACCCCCAACGTCTAACATCGACATCGTCACGACCTGGGGTATCTGCAGAATGCGCCATTGCATTGATGCGGATTGCAACGTCTTCATTAATAGCATAGTTAACATCTGCCGTACCACGACGGTATTGATCTGTACCTAAACCAACACTGCCAGCGATAAAGTTTTCAGCTTTTGGCTGTTTGGTGACCAGGTTAATACTGCCACCACCAGATCCACGCCCGTCAAATGCGCCGCTCGGGCCTTTTAATACCTCAATTGTTTCCAATGCAAAAATTTCACGGCTTTGGCCGCCAATATCACGAACACCATCTACAAAGGTTGAAGCTTGGGAATCAAAACCACGGATGAACGGACGATCGCCGATAGATCCACCGCCTTCTGCTGTGCCAAATGTGATGCCTGGCACTGTACGCAGTGCATCTTCCAAGGTTACTGAACCGCTGTCTTCAATTACGCTCTTTGGAATGATGGTAATGGATTTTGGTGTATCAATTATTGGTGCGGTAAATTTTGAGGACGACGCTTTTTCAACTTTGTAGTTATCTTCCTTAATTTTTGGTGCCGCCACTTTTACTTCCGGCAAAGTCGCATCATCTGTAGCTGCATTGACATTGCCAGCGCCTGAAAACATAACAGCGATAGCGGTTGCAACCGGCGTTAATTGAAAAATTTGGTGATTGGTTTGATTAGCCATGAATGAACTGCTTTCCCCGAGAATGATGATGTAAATTTATGTAAAGCTCAGTACGCGTAATGTAAATGATAACGATTATCATTGCAATAAGTTTAGGACTAAATGTTGTATAAATGCAACATGCAAGGCATAAAAAAAGCCCACTGCAATGCAGCGGGCTTATGTCTTGCTTCGAGTGTATTAAATCGCCAGCAAAGAGTTCATTCGGCGTACAAAGCTGGCCGGATCTTCCAGTTGGCCACCTTCGGCCAGGAGTGCCTGGTCGAACAATAAATGCGACCAGTCGGTAAAGCGCCCCTCGTCAGCCTCTTTATTCAATCGCAGTAC
>JAZKEL010000032.1:3299-4642 GCA_040387075.1 Pseudomonadota bacterium | reverse complement strand
CGATCCTGCCGCACATCTCCAACCACACCGATTTCGACGCATTGCGCCTGCATCCTGACGTGGATTTCGAATTCGTGCGCCTGAGCGAAGCCATCCCACCTGCCGACCTGATCATATTGCCGGGCAGCAAGAATGTGCGCGGCGACCTGCAAAGCCTGATCGATCACGGCTGGCGGCAGATACTGGCCAAGCACATGCGCTACGGCGGCAAGCTTATGGGCGTTTGCGGCGGTTTCCAGATGCTGGGCAATGCCATTCATGATCCTTACGGACTGGAGGGCGATGCCGGGTCTACCAACGGACTGGGCTGGCTGCCGATGGAAACCACGCTTGAGAAGGAAAAGCACCTTGCCAAGGTAAAGGGCCGTTTATCGTTTGCGGACGCCGTTGTCACGGGTTACGAGATCCATATGGGCGTGAGCCATGGCGAAGCCCTGCAAAATCCTGCGCTCTATGTAGATGGCAAGCCGGAAGGCGCCATGTCGGCCGATAACCAGATAGCGGGCACTTACCTGCATGGTGTATTCGATAACCCGGCCGCCATCGCCGCCTGGCTGAAATGGGCCGGCCTGGGGGTGGTGGACGAAGGCTTCGATTACATTTCGCTGCGCGAAAGCAGTCTCGACCGTCTCGCCGATAGTGTGGAAGAGCACCTGGACTGGAACAAGCTCAATAACCTGCAGCAGTCGTTCGATTCCCCGGCCGCCACTAGCGAAAGCTAAGCAATCTATTGTTAGCGCAAGCTTTATGCGGGCGTGGAAATACTCCTGCGTATGCGCCGCCAGGCCAATACCAGGCCCGCAATTGTCAGCAATATCCCCCCTGCAGATAGCGTAAATATCGCGATGCGGCGCGCCAGCAAGCGGTCGCCCAACGGCGGTATGTCCATGCGGTGCAGGCCGTTGAAGAGCCATCGGTAGACGCGGCTGCCGGAATCCTGCGAGCCGAGTATCCGGGCGGTCACTTCATCGATGTAGTAGCTGGTGCGCTGCTTATCTGCAAATGTCACGCGCAGTACCTTTATGCTTTTGTCCTGTCGGAAATAAGCATCGCCACCCGTCAGCCAAACGGCGTTTTCGATGGCAGTGCCCGGCTGTAATCGCATTGCCTGCTTGATAAGGGCATGGGCGGTGAACGAAGGTATCTTTTCTCCGCTGGTGGCATCCACCAAAACTTCTCCCGACACGGAGCGTGCCAGGAGATAAGGCTTGCCGGCAAAGGCCAGCCATTCGATTTCTTTTGTGCCGGATTGCGACTTTACAGGCAGGCGCATATCCGCGAGTGAGAGAGCATGCCCCGACCATGCGCCGGTTTCTTCAGCACTTAGCGAGCGGTCGGAGAAC
>JAZKEL010000032.1:1505-3289 GCA_040387075.1 Pseudomonadota bacterium | reverse complement strand
ATCCGAATGGCGTCATCGACAGCCACCCGCTGAATAGCCAAGCCATGCAGAAAATCCCCGCCGCCAGGCCTACCGTATGATGCCAGTATTTCCAGCCATGGTAGGGCGAACGCCGGCCATGGCTGTAGCGCCTCCTGATCCTTAGGCGCTGGATGCCCAGCCATAATCCCAGCACGGCCAGCAATAATCCCGCACCAGCGATCCACATGACGACCTGCCGCCATATCTCGCGCGCCATGCGTAACGGCGTGAAGTAGACCCAATGGATAACGGAGCCTACCCAGTTCCAAGCGCGTTCACTGCCATTGGTATCCAGTACGACTTCGCCGGTGCGACTTGAAACATATAGCTCAGTAGATTCTGCATCATGCAGGGCAGTGCGGTACAAAGGCCGGTGGGCATTCAGGCTGGACGAGATAGTCCACTGGTCGTGGTCTATTAAATCCGTTGTTTCATTGACACTATGCAAGCCCGAGAAATGCCGGGCAGATTGCTTTGCCAATGCAGGATCGACGACGAGCGACTGGCCGCTATCCGCCCACACCGCCAGACGTTGCTTATCCTGTAAAAAGCTATACACCGGCCGCATGCCCAGCATGCTGAGCCTGGCTTTTTCCGGGGAGTTGGGATTATTTAAAGAAGCCCAGGCTTGTTCGGGATTTACCTTAACAAGCCTGAGATTCAGGGCTTGCTCATGCTCCAGCCGTTCGCCCGGCTTGAGCTGCGGATATTCCACGAACAGCATCACCAGGCCGGACAAGAACCAGAGCAGGATGAACAGCCCCAGGCTTATGCCCAGCCAGCGATGCAACAGGTGTACCCTACGCATGGTCACTATCTGCATAGGATCTGTAGCATTTAGTAGCGGAACTCAGCAACAATTTCCGCGCGCCTGAACTCGCCTACGATAAATTGCTGGGTGTCGTAGGAAACAGGGGCGTATAACTTATCGGTCAGGTTGCGCAGGTTCAACCTCAGTGTGGTTTGGCTATTGGCACGCCACGCTATGTTGGCGTCATACACCGTATAGCCGGACATGACCGAGGTATTGGCAGAGTCTGCATACCGTTTACCCACCATGCGCGCGCCGATACCCGCTTCCCAGTTGGGTTGCTGGTAGTAAAGCCATGCATTCGCCGTTTTTTCCGGTACATCCGTAGGAGTGTTACCGGCACGGGATACCACAACCCCACCTGCCGACTGGTTAAGCTTGTCGTAGCGTGCATCCAGAACGGCCATGTTGAGATCTGCACGCCAGTGGTCCACCGGCAGCAATGTCGTAGCCAGTTCTATACCGCGTGAAGACTGGCTGCCGCCTTGTACATTGGTGCCAGGATTATTGGGGTTGCGCGTCAGGATGTCATCCTTCTCTATGTGGTACACAGCCAGGGTGAGCTCGCCTTTACCGTCTGGCAGGATATGCTTGATGCCGGTTTCAGCCTGTTTTGCTGACGTCAGCTTGAATACGCTACTGCCAGGACGGGCTGTCACGAGCGAAGTCACCGGATCGGAACCCTCGCTATATTGACCGTAAAACATCGTGGAAGGCGTGGCCTGGAATACTGCGCCCAGGCGATATGCGAACGGAGCAAAGTCCGAATCCTTACTCGTATTATTGAGCAGGCTGTCATGCTCCAGCTTGATCCAGTCCTGCCTCACGCCGGCACTTAGCTTCAGCTGCTCTGTGACATTGAACGCATCCTCCAGGAATAACGCTTGCTGAATAGTCTTCGCCTCAAAGTCCGGCAACGTAGGTATCAGCGATAGAAACTGGCCGCTGTCGA
>JAZKEL010000032.1:0-1495 GCA_040387075.1 Pseudomonadota bacterium | reverse complement strand
TGTCGAAATGCTTGCGCGGCACTATGGTGGTGAGATTGTCGTTGGCAGGCGTATAAAAATTGTCGTAATAACGAAAATCCACGCGGGCCACTTCATAACCGAGAGCCCAGCGATTCTGGTGACCAAACAAGTCTGCAGTGGAAGCAAGCTCCACCCTGTCGCCGATCTGCTTCTGTTTATGCCTGATTTCGGTATATCCGCTGCGTTCTACAGTGTCCGTTGCACTATCGAGCGAAAAATACTCTACATTGCGCCAATGGCGCCTTGAATTGAACCAGTAAGCGGTGTTGCTCAGCTTTAAGGTATCGCTGATCTCCCACTCCAGATTGCCACGCAGCCGATCTTCATTGAACTGCTGCACACTATTGCTGATGTTGTAGTTCTGGTTGCGGATCGATGTCGAGAGCTTCCCATCCCGTAATGGAATGCCGGTGTAGCGGCTTGGCGATTCCTCGGAGTGGTCATAGGTGATGTTGAACCTGAAATTATCCGTTGGGGTAAACAGGAAGTTGGTCATAATTTTGCGGCTGGTATGTTCGCCATCGTTCACGTAACCGTTGCCGCCGGTCGTTGAGGCATCAATGCGGAAGGCCCCAATTTCACCGATTGCACCAGTGCCGCCCACTCCTGCACGGTATTCACCGCGTGTGCCTGCACCAATAAGTGCTTCAAATGTGGAGTCACGGCTAGGTGCTTTACGGATGCTGTTAATGATGCCGCCTACTGTGCCGTCGCCGAACATCACGGATGCCGGTCCTCTAAGAACTTCGAATCTCTGGTAGCCCCACGTATCGGATGGATAAGTCAGCGTGCTAGCTGCCGTCAGCAGGCGGATACCGTCTTCTGCCTGGCCGACCGAGTTGTTGCCGGTAAAGCCGCGGGCAGAGAAAGCAATGCCCTGCCCCAGGTTGCTGATGTCGGTCAGGCCAGTGGTGCGTGAAACCGCTTCTCGCACATTGCTGTCGCCGCGCTGCTGGATAGTGCCGATATCAAGCACTTCCACGCTGGCCGGTGTCTCCATGGCGCTCAGGCCAAGCCTGCTGGCAGTGCTGTTGGGTTTTGTCAGGTTGATTGCAGTCTTGCGTTCTGCAGGTGCTTTTACCGCGACTTCTTCCAGCGTGTCGTCTGCTGCGAATGCAAGGCTGGCCAATGCGATGTTAGATAACGCAGCCAGGACGGCTACGCTCGATACTTTTTGCTTAAACATTTGTTTTTATACTCCCGGATACCATTCAAGTTAACGCGACCGAACCGTCACGCAAGTTGCAGTAGCAGGATTCAAACAGGGGCAGGCTAAATTCTTGTCGGCGGGCGACAGGATTCAGCTGGTGTATGCGGTGATAGATGTGTAAACGATGAATTGACATTCACTTCTACTCAGGAGCACCCCGCCCTAATTCGAACTCTACGACTAGACCCTGTATCTAGATACAAGGCTACCAGGCAGGTCTCCTGACTCTCGGGTCATCGTCTGTTCGCGGCCTTCCCAAGTGAT